>NZ_JAVJUO010000257.1:0-15780 GCF_040220555.1 Coleofasciculus sp. C1-SOL-03 | reverse complement strand
TTATATATTAGTTAGTCCGTTTTAACGGACTTTTGCTATAAGCCTTGAAATTGATTTCAAGGCGGTGTAACAGCGTGGCCATAAATCCCATCAATATGTTAACGTGGTGAGAATTGATTTCAAGGCGGTGTAACAGCGTGGCCATAAATCCCATCAATATGTTAACGTGGTGAGAATTGATTGAAAATGGTGTGACAGCGTGGCCATAAATCCAATCAATATGTTAACGTGGTGAGAATTGATTGAAAATGATGCGACCACATAGCCATAAATCCCATCAATATGTTATCATTGGTGGAAATTTATTTCCGGTTAGGGGTGAGGGTGAGCAATTGATTGTCCAGTAATGTTATGCTGAAACCCGCTCATCCGCCTGGGAATCAATTCCCCGGCTCATCGCCAAAGTCGTCTGAAGACGACTCCGTAAAAATACAAGCTCATTCTGATGATCAGAACATGATTCTATTCCGAGGAGCAATTATATATTAGTTAGTCCGTTTTAACGGACTTTTGCTATAAGCCTTGAAATTGATTTCAAGGCGGTGTAACAGCGTGGCCATAAATCCAATCAATATGTTAACGTGGTGAGAATTGATTGAAAATGGTGTGACCGCATAGCCATAAATCCAATCAATATGTTAACGTGGTGAGGATTGATTGAAAATGGTGTAACAGCGTGGCAATAAATCCCATCAATATGTTAACGTGATGAGAATTGATTGAAAATGGTGTGACCACATGGCAATAAATCCCATCAATATGTTAACGTGGTGAGAATTGATTTCAAGGCGGTGTAACAGCGTGGCCATAAATCCAATCAATATGTTAACGTGATGAGAATTGATTTAAGATGATGCGACCACATGGCAATAAATCCCATCAATATGTTAACGTGGTGAGAATTGATTGAAAATGGTGTGACCGCATAGCCATAAATCCAATCAATATGTTATCATTGGTGGAAATTTATTTCCGGTTAGGGGTGAGGGTGAGCAATTTATTGTCCAGTAATGTTATGCTGAAACCCGCTCATCCGCCGGGAAATCAATTCCCCGGTTCATAGCCGAAGTCGTCTGAAGACGATTCAATAATACTATAAGTTAATCCCAATTATCAAGTCAGAATATTATGGCGCTTTGGCGGCTTTACTATCATCTCGTCTGGGCGACAAAAGAACGCCAACCGTTGATTGTTCCTGCACGAGAGCCGAAATTATATAGCTATATTATCGGTAAAGCTGATTCGCGAGGTTGCATTATTCACGCCATTGGGGGTATAGAAGATCATATCCATTTAGTGACATCTATCCCGCCAAGCCTTGCGATCGCGGATTTTGTCAAATACATTAAAGGAAGTAGCGCCCATCAGTTTAACCAAGATTCGCCTCCCACATCAGCCAAGTTTGGTTGGCAGCGCGGATATGGTGTTTTTTCCCTGGGAGGCAAACAACTTGATCAAGCGATTGCCTACGTGAGTCAACAAAAGCAGCATCATTCTCAAGGCACAGTAATCCCATCCTTGGAACGAGATAATTATGAAGATGATGCTCCAACATCCCGATGAGGTATGATATGGGACTAAAATAGGCACAGGGATTACCCTATTGCCTATTGCCTATTGCCTATTGCCTATTGCCTATTGCCTATTGCCTATTGCCTATTGCCTGTTCCCTGTTGCCTCTCCCCACCACAAACACTTATTCACCAGTCCCTAACTTATGTCAGTGACAGTGATCTGAGTGTAATCAAAAAACCTTAAACTAAAGCTTTTGCCGCTGAAAACTTTGATTTAGGAATGTCATAAGGGCGATAGTATATATCAACAACTTTAGCCAAATCAGCCAAAGTATAATTCATGTCAAACAAGGATAACTTGAGGCAATGAAAAAAGGCAATATCCATCGTCAATCCCAGTTGCTGACAAAAATGTTCCGACAGTCTATTACCATCGCCTTTATACCGCAGATTTCGAGCGGCAAACAGTTGTCTTAGAACAATGAGTTTTTGGAACAAAACCTCGATAATCCGGGCGGGCGACTGCAACCCGGTCATCTCTCGTGTTGGACTCGGCTTATGCTGTTCAAATCTAAAGTGAGCATCTTTGAGTTGAAAGATTAAACACAGTTGCTGTACGATTTGAACTTGGAACAAATGTTCGAGTTGTTCACCCCGCAATGCTCCTTGCTGTTTCAGATACAATCCTAGAGGTTGATCGGCTGGACACAACTGAGCCAGTTTCGTGACAACACGGTTACTTACCCACTCGTATTGCTGGATCAGCGAAAGTAACCCTTCATCGTTCAATTGGTTGGCGGCGGTGATAACATTCCCATTATCTACCCAAAGATAATAAGACGAGGCAGCTCCTGATTCGGAGCGCGATCGCAGCATCAGTACGCCGCTTTTATTTCCCTGATCGATAAATCGAAAAATTTCCGGCAGAGAAAAATCAGAAAGAAATCCTGTAATGGACATGGCTGGTGAATTGAACCCCTACAACTATTGTCTCGATTAACCGTTGAACTCCATCGCGATCGCCAGATTCGGTCAGGTCACGATTTATATTTATAATGAGTGGGTGTTGTTGTTGGCGATCTTGCTCTGTGACCCAAACTCCCCTTCCTAATTCCCGCTCCTCTACCGATGTAGTAAACGAACAACCGGATGCCTTAGGGCGTTTTGGCAAATTTGGCGGCAAGTATGTGCCGGAAACCTTAATGCCAGCGCTGCTCGAGTTAGAGCAGTCGTTTAAACAGTACCGCAACCAGCTAGATTTTCAGCAGGAATTACACCAGTTACTGCATGATTATGTCGGGCGTCCTAGTCCTCTATATTTCGCGGAACGGTTAACCGCCCACTATGCCCGACCTGATGGCGGTGGAGCGCAAATTTATTTGAAACGGGAAGACTTAAATCATACTGGCGCTCACAAGATCAATAATGCCTTAGCTCAGGTCTTATTAGCCAAGCGCATGGGCAAGAAGCGGATTATAGCAGAAACTGGGGCGGGTCAACATGGTGTGGCAACGGCAACAGTTTGTGCGCGGTTTGGCTTGGAATGCATTATCTATATGGGTGTTCAGGATATGGAACGCCAAGCCCTGAACGTGTTTCGCATGAGGCTGATGGGGGCAAAGGTGCAACCGGTGGAAGCGGGAACGGGTACGCTTAAAGATGCCACCTCAGAAGCGATTCGCGACTGGGTAACGAATGTGGAAACCACCCATTATATTCTGGGTTCTGTGGCAGGTCCCCATCCCTATCCCCTGTTGGTGCGTGATTTCCAAGCGATTATTGGTCGAGAAACCCGCGCTCAATGTTACGAAAAATGGCGCGGCTTACCGGATATCTTGTTAGCCTGTGTCGGTGGCGGTTCCAATGCCATGGGACTCTTCCACGAATTTGTCAACGACGAGAGTGTCCGCTTAATTGGTGTTGAAGCCGCTGGGGAAGGCGTAACGTCTACGAAACATGCCGCTACCCTAACATTAGGACGTCCGGGTGTGCTGCATGGGGCAATGAGCTATTTACTCCAGGATACCGACGGTCAAGTCGTAGAAGCCCATTCCGTTAGTGCGGGACTTGATTATCCGGGTGTTGGACCTGAACACAGTTATTTGAAAGATAGCGGTCGAGCGGAATACTATAGCGTCAGCGACCAAGACGCGATCGCCGCGTTTCGCCAGTTATCGGAACTCGAAGGAATTATCCCTGCCCTAGAAACCGCCCATGCGATCGCGTATCTGGACATCCTCTGTCCTCAACTTCAGGGCAGTCCGAAAATTGTGATTAACTGTTCGGGTCGCGGTGATAAAGATGTACAAACGGTTGCCAAGTTTATTCAGTTAGACTCTCAGGATTAAACGGTGCGGTCAAGATCTGTTTTTGTGATGAGTGGATTCCTGCTACTAACGTTAGGACTCAGTAGTTGTGATTTGGCGTTGAGTGTCAATCAAACCCCAGTGAGTCAAGCCGAATCTCCTGCACCCGTGTCTCCCCAGTCCAATGACGGTGAATTCACCAATTGGGAGGCGGCGGTGCATCAACAGATTAATCAATATCGCCGTTCCCAAAACCTGCCCCCGTTAACCTTAGATGCGGGCATTAGCAAGCACGCCAGACGCCACAGTCAGGCAATGGCAACCGGGCGCGTCCCCTTAGGTCATGAGGGATTTGAACAACGAGTCCGGGCAATCGCCCAATCCATGTCCTATCGTCAAGCGGCGGAAAATGTTGCCTATAATCAGGGTTATTCTGACCCGGCGACACAGGCGGTGCAAGGTTGGTTAAAAAGCCCAAGACATCGAAAAAATATTGAAGGGGATTTTGATGTAACCGGGATTGGCGTGAGCAAAAATGCCAAGGGAGACTATTACTTTACCCAGATTTTCATCAAGCGGCAGTAGTTTGTCCTATGTTCATTATTGATAATTCCTAATTCAGATATCTGATGACTCATCCACCCATCGAGAAAGACGTGGCAGAATTTCAAGTGTGCGATCGCGATCTTCCTGACGCCCTACTGAAGACCTATCTAAACGCCGAAGCGATTGCTGTTGATACGGAAACCATGGGGCTGATTTATCAGCGCGATCGCTTGTGTCTGGTGCAACTGTGTGACCCCCAAGACCGAGTTACGGTGATCCGCATTGATAAAAAACAAACCGAAGCCCCCAATCTGAAGCAGTTGCTGGAAGCCCAAACCGTCTTAAAAGTCTTTCACTTTGCCCGTTTCGATCTCGCCATCTTACGCCAAAATCTGGACATCTACGTCCAACCTGTATTTTGTACAAAAATTGCCAGTAAACTTGCCCGTACCTATACCAACCGCCACGGGCTGAAGGATTTAGTCATGGATCTCGAACAGGTGGAACTGGATAAAAGTTCCCAGAGTTCAGATTGGGGGAATCCCGATAACCTGTCGGATGAACAACTTCGCTACGCAGCGAATGATGTCCGTTATTTGCTGTCTGTGCGGCAGAAACTGATTACCATGTTGCAACGAGAAGAGCGTTGGCAACTTGCCCAAGAGTGCTTTGAGGCGTTATCCGTGATGGTGTCTTTGGATTTGCTCCTCTATCGAGATATCTTTGAACATTAAGACACCCTACCCTAGAGACCCTCTGTTGCTCAAGGGTGGATGAACCGAATTCCACCCAGAGTGAGAACTGCTAGGATAAAAACAAGGAAGTGTCAATAAGATTGCTGGATTTACGAGTTTCCCATGCCTATGACTGCTCAAGTTATTGTCGAAAAGAAAAAACTAGACAACCCGCCGCTAGAGATTCACTATCTGGGCGATCGCGTTCTGCGTCAACCAGCCAAGCGAGTGGCTAAAGTAGACCAAAGCATCCGACAGTTAGCACATCAGATGCTGCAAACCATGTATAGCGCAGATGGTATCGGATTAGCAGCACCACAGGTTGGGGTAAATAAACAAATCATTGTTATCGACTGCGAACCGAATAACCCCGAAAATCCTCCATTAATTCTGATCAACCCCACGATTAAGCGCTTTGGTAAAAGTTTATGTGATGCCCAAGAAGGGTGTTTAAGTGTTCCTGGGGTCTATTTAGATGTCAAACGCCCGGTAGAGGTGGACGTTGCCTACAAAGATGAGAATGGACGCCCGCAAAGATTGAAGGCAGATGGTCTACTCTCTCGCGCCATTCAACATGAAATGGATCACCTGACTGGGGTGATGTTTGTGGATCGGGTGGAAAATGGATTGGTTTTGGCAGAAGAACTGCAAAAGTATGGCTTTTCTACCCAAGCGGTTAAACCGTTTAATGCTTAGACAATCTCAGCATAACTGTGCTAATGCCTTGTCCATGGAGCAATCCATGGACTTTTTACCAATTTTTTTAGGTTTAATTGAATGACACCAAAAAGCGGTTTATTTTTGATGGGTTCCTGTATTACCGCCATTGCGGCTGTTGGCTCAATTTTTGAACTCTCCTCAGGAACACCCCAGTTGGGTGTATCCGTCACGGAAATTATCCTGGCGGGTAGTATTCCCTTGAGTGGCTTTTTGTTCTACGCGGCTGTTCGTGATGCCAGGGCAAATCAGTAGAATTAGGTCACCTTGGGGTTTGGCGTCTGTTGTCCTTTAGAATTTTAATTGTAGGGGCACGGCACTGCCGTGTCCCGATCCGGTCTTTGGTCAACCCCTAGGGAGGAAGCGAACCCCTGTGCTAAAAATAAACGCTCGTACAAACATACACCGTGAAGTGTTGCCAAGATAGGCTTATGGTTTGAGACACGGTTTCCAAACTCACGGACATTACGGATGACTGGTCAACATTGCCGTGGATTTTTGCGACCTCTTGCTGGCAGAGGTACAGCTAGACATCTATCTCCCTATCCCTTGTCTGAGGATCAGGAGACGGTGATTGGTCGTGATCCAAGCTGCCAAATTGCCTTAAACCCGAATCAGTATTTAATTGTATCGCGGCGTCATGCTACGATTCGTCCCTGTTCACCCTGGCATCAGGGTTGGGAAATTTGTGATCTCAATAGTATTAATGGCACTTACGTTAATGGGTATCCGTTACGGGGATGCTGTCAATTACATGCGGGCGATCGCATTGAATTGGGTCAAGATGGTCCTCAGTTTATTTTTGAGTGCCAGTTGAGTCCGTCTCCGTCCCCAGTCTCATCGGTTCCTTCGAGTTCATCGCTGACATCTGTCAGTGTAATCGCACATAAAACTCCCGATACGGTTACCTTTAGTCAACTGTTTCCCCTCGCTTCAACCGGACAAGATTTAACCCAAAAGGCATTTCTGAGACCCGCTATTCTCACGGTGGTGTTTGTGGTGTTAATGTTTATGGCGGTCGGTCAGGCAATGGTGTTTAATCTACTCTTGGCAACCTATTTAACGGGTGCGGCTTCTTATTTTGTCTACCAACTCTGTGGTAAACCAAAACCGTGGTGGGTGTTATTGGGATCTGCGATCGCGACGGGTTTAATTTTAACCAGTCCGTTGTTACCTCTATCGATTATCGTTTTTCGCGACATCTTACCGGGACGCTTACCCCAAGAAGGGGAACTGATCAGTTTCACGTCTCTGCTAATCCGCATGTTTTTCGGGGCGGGGTTGATGGAGGAATTACTCAAAGCCCTGCCGATTATTGGGGCGTATTTCTTGGGTAAACTGCTACGTTCCCCTTGGCGAGAACAGATTGGGGTCTGGGAACCATTGGATGGGATTCTGTTAGGTACGGCGTCAGGGGTGGGTTTTACTCTGCTGGAAACGTTAGGACAGTATGTTCCGGATATTATCGATAATGTCACCTTTCAAGCGGGTCAAGGATCGGCTCAACTGATGGGATTGCAATTACTCATCCCCCGTCTACTGGGTTCAGTTGCTGGACATATAGCTTATAGTGGCTATTTTGGCTATTTTATCGGCTTAAGTGTTCTCAAACCGCGAAAAGCTTGGCAAATTCTGGCAACGGGTTATCTGTGTGCGGCGATTCTCCACGCCTTGTGGAATGCTAGTGGGTTTGTCAGTAGTTTATTGTTGGCGGTGGTAGGGATTTTGTCTTATACCTGTTTAGCCGCTGCCATTCTCAAAGCCAGGGCAATCTCGCCGACGCGATCGCAAAACTTCGCCACCCGTTTATTTTAAGATAAAAATCCTCTACTCACCCTAGACATAAGCCAGAGAGCAGAGGATTTTTATATTGGAGCGATTGACCAAGGAATGTTGATTGTTTTATGCCAGAGCCAACAGTCCTTTTCCCTGTCAAGGTTCTACGCTTTGATGAAACCAATTAACCTGTATTCTCAAGTGCTAACTCAACACACTTATGCTTTGGAGAACCTTTTGCACTGATGAACGATTTCTGCTTTTCTCCCTGAGAATGCAGGTTTAGTCAGCTTTTGTATTTATTCTAAATTTAGAGTCCACGACTCCAGAGAACCTGAGTCACCCGCAGAGCAATCATTAATAATCAATTGCCAAGTACCAGCAGATGAGCGTCCTTCAAACACAGACAAAGTCTGACTTGCACAATAGTTACCACTGGGAATCACCCCATGAGACGCCGCTACTGAGTCAAAGCTACGGGAAAAGTTATCGTTAAAGCTGTAATCCCCATTCAGGTCATTACTATAGCCACTGGACGAAAATTGCGGTTGTCCGGGGCGTCGGAACAAATCAACCACAACCCCGCTTTCGAGATGACGTAACTGGGCAATCAAATCGCCTACCCAAGTATGTTCTAAATTCTTCAGCGTGACGGTGACGTTGCTAATTGCGATATTTTCAGTCACCACAATCTCATCTTGGAAACTAGCCACTCCATCGGGAATGCTGCCACCACCACCGCAATAGGTGGAGTTCGCAGATGTGGCAATTTTAGCGTCTACAGTGGCAGTTGAGGTACGGTTCATTAGCTTTGACATAGGTTATAACTCCAAAACATGATTAAGTTGACAAAAGGTAAAACTCCGCTAGCGATCGCGAACTCATAATGTTAATAAACTTTGCGCTTTGTTACGCACTGTTAATACACCCTTGATTTTTTCTAATTTCGCGACCATTCAATACTCTCCTCTTAATTAATAATGGCATTAGTTTGGCGTTTCTATCTAGTCCTTCTGGGGATCTTTACTGAAAAAAAACAATTTAATGGATACTAAACTGATATATCGATTTTCTGTATTCCTTGCCTGATCAGCGATTCAGCCTTAAGTCGTCAACGTTGTTGTCCCGATGTTTATGTGAATTTAATATAAAATCACATCCTCTATAGCTTTAATTAATCTCTGACGAGAGATTAAAAATCTTTTTCAAAAAAATTCGTAATTCATCCGCGAAGCTCTGGAAAAAACTTAAATACACGCTTCCCGAAGGTCTGATTATAAATTTTGAACTCACCATGCTTAAGAGTGTTAAGCTTAAAGCTTCATTTTGTAAATTTAGTTGTTTTTTAGTAAAGATTTGTTGCATTATCCGCTCAAAAATTTTTTGACAATTAATTAAGTATACTTTCTCTTGACATTAGAAAATCCCCTATCCCAGCCACAGCAAACTCTAGTCATTTTCAACCAAGTACCGACAAGCCAGGTTTCTATAACCCGCTTCTCCTGGATAGTAGAAGCCAGTCAGGAACTTTGTTCTACTCGATAATACTTGTGCAATTGAGGTGGCTTTTGGCAGGATATCGGTGTAACATTCTTGCTCGTGATCACAAAATAGAACTGAAGTCACAGACTGCCAGGGTCTAGCCACCGTGTCTCAGGCTCTGAAATCCAGTTTCTGTCATACTGGCGTATGACGTTGTTACACTATGTTGAATAATATTGCAATCAGCTAACGTTGGCAACCACTTGGCTGGATTAATTTTGGCTTATTTTGTAAAGATTCATTAAGAAGCACAGCAGCATCCATATCATATATAGATATAGCAATTTCCGGTTTGATGCGATACATCGTTAAGGGCGCAAGCTTTGCACCCCTACATTGCCCCTACATTTAGGTGTACCTCACACCCTGGGAAAGCGCTATATGCACTGGCAAGATCAACTAGGTTTACTTTGGCAAAGGCACGGATTGAGGAAAGTAAAAAGGCGCTAGCAGCCAGCAGAAGCCGCCGAAAAGCCGAACTGCTGCGCGAGCTGGAGGAAACAACGATTTAAATTTCTACAGAGAAATATATTTGCCAAAACCAAAATAGGATGCTTCCTACTACAGGGGAGGCGATCCAGCAGGCGGCTTGATTAGAAAAGTTTGTAAACTTAATGACATCTCATAAAGTCTTTGTTATATTGCAGAAACAACCCATTAGTAAAATAAAAGTAGGCGAAAAAAGAGTTCGTCTATAAATTTAAGCTTTCTGCATTGGAGCCTTTTTGTATGAGTTGGATTAAGGTATAAGAGGCTAATTTTCTGCTGTAGGTGTACAAGATTAGTGAGTCTATCAAGATGAGCGGACGAATGTAATCTTGAGGAAATCGACTACTGGGGATTTGGCTAATAAAGTCCACAAGGACTTTATTGTTATCATCACTAATTCATCTACAATGATTGATTATTTTTACTTTGCCCTGTATCTATTGATTTTGCTGGTGGCAATTAATTCGCGTTTGTATTCCTCGCGGTTTAATCTTCCTGCTTTTCAGTATAAAGATAGCCTCATTCCTAAACTGCTTTATTGGCCCAATCTTTTGGGGTTCCTCCTAATAATTACTCTACTGGTCTTTTTTTAAATGGAAAACCGCTATCATTTGTCTCCCCCTGTTTTCCACAGCTAATACCAAATTCGGTATATAAAATCTTTTTTTTACAGATTGTAGAGACGTTGCATGCAACGTCTCTACAAGGTTTTTAACCAGGGTTTATTCAGCCGTAGCCAGTTCTGTGCTACCACCACTCCGACGACGGGTTAAGGTGTTGAAGAGCATCTGACCAATCGCTTTAATCAGATTCCCTTCTAATTCCTGGAACAGCTTCATATTCATGCCAAATGCCGCATTTGCCTCATCAACAATCCGTTCGGCTGTGGCGTCATCAATGGGAAGTTCATCCAAGGCTTGACGATACTCAGCTTTGAATGCCTTTTCGTCAGGAATGTCGTTAAACTCGTAAAACGCTGTACCTTCACCCTCAGATAAATTCATCGCCCGTTGAGCAATCTTTTTCAGGATTTGTCCCCCGGATAAATCGCCCAGATAGCGCGTGTAGCAATGGGCGACTAATAGTTCGGGTTCAGAGGCGGACACGTCGCGAATTCGCTGCACGTAGTCTTTCCCGGCGGCTGAAGGCGCTACTTGTTCGCGCCAGTTGGCACCGTAGTAATAGTACAAGTCTTGCTCTAGACTTTTCTGGCGATTGAGTTGGGGAAAGTAGAGTTTTGAGAGAATTGGATGTTGGCGATGGCGCTCCATTTCTTCTTCCATCGCACTATAGACGAAGTAGAGATTGGCGACGAGTTTCCGGTAGGAGTTCTTTTCAACGACGCCTTTCAAAAAACATTTGACAAATCCCACGTTTTCTGCCATGGTGTGGGCTTTTTTGGTTCCCTCACGCAACTGAGTGGCTAAATTGGTACTCATGTTAAATTTCCTATCCCTAAGGTTTACGACTTGTGTATTTTTACGTCCAAAACGGATTCAAAACTGTCCCAAAGGCTTAGGTTAAACTGATATGATGAAAATTTATATTAAAAATTGTGAAGTTTTGGTCATTGGTCATTGGTCAAGTCGGGGCGGGTTTATTTACATCTGGGTGTAACCGAAAAGATAGTAGTGAAACCCGCCCCTACACAATTTGCCCCATCTCCCCCATCTTCCCCATCTTCCCCATCTTCCCCATCTTCCCTCTCCTGCTATAGCCTCAATCCTGCAAGATGGTTTTAGACACAATCCGAGTTTTCTTGCGATCGGCGTCTGAAAGTTCTTCCCCAGATTGCAAACGAGTCGCGTTAGTTTGCAGCACCGTGGCGGCACTTTGGTCTCCCATTTGAATCGCGGTATTAGCCGCCGTTTGTAACATTGTGGCAGCCCCCGAGCGATCGCCTGTTTGCAGTTTGGCTTCGGCTATTTGGGTTTGCCTGTATTTGGCTAATGCCAGAATCGATTGTTGGACTTTGGTATTGGGAGACGGTTGATAGGTACTCTGAACGTTAATTTCAACGGGAACCTGTTCCGACTTTAACCCCTCTTCCCCCGTAGCGGGGTCATCATACCGCACTTGCAGCTTGGCGATCGCCTGATACCCAACAGACAGTTGTCCCAGATACAGATTTGCCAGAATCACCCGTTCGGCATCGGTCATCAAATCGCCCAAGCGGACGACAAATTGGTCACCTTGGGGTTGTAGGGGGAGTTCAATCGTATCCGGGGCGACTTGAGCAATAGGTTTGAATTCGGCAAACCGCACACCATCCATTAATTCACATAACAAGTAAGCATTGGTCAAGCCAACGGCTTGGATACGGTTAAACAAACGTCCAAACTCCTGTACGGCTTGCTCCGGCTGTTCAATGTAACACAGCGTACCACTCCCCGCATCGGCAATTTTTTCTAGCACATCTTGGTTCCAACTTGCCCCAAATCCTAGGGTATTGATCGTCAGCTTATTCTCAACCGCGAATTGGGCTAATTTTAAGCAGCGATCATTGTCTCCATGTTCATTTTCGCCATCCGTGAGCAGAAACACCTGAGACACGGCGTCAGCTTTACCCTGAACCACCTCTGTAATCCCCAGTTTCAACCCCTCATCAATCGCCGTTCCCCCATCGGCAGACAGTTGGCGAATTTGGGATTTAATCGTGTTTAGATTATCGATCGCTTGATTGGGAACCAGCACCTTGGCACGATGATCAAAGGCAATCACACATACGCGATCGCCTTCCTTGAGTCGTTCAATCAGTTGCATCGCCGCTTTTTTCACCGTTTCCAGTGGGCGCCCATGCATTGACCCACTGTGATCCAGAATTAAGCATAAATTCAACGGGAGCGACTGATCCTCCGATTGGGTAATTGCCCGAATCGCGATCGATAACTGACGCTGGGAACTGGGTTGATTGGCATCAAGATTGGTATCGCTGAGGGCAGGGTGTAAACCAACTTTCATGTCTAATAACTCCTAAGCCAGTGAAAAAATGTAACTATAGTAACCTTGGTGTAATACTTATGTACTAATGAAGAGCTGAGGTTATTCAGGATACACCCCAAATCGCCATCAATCAAAAGAACCCCCCCAGGCAACTTCACAAGCACGCTACTATGTTTTAAAGATAGCGCCATTATTGCATTCCCGATGATCGTCAGGAACCCCACGGCTATAAGCCGGGGGCTTGAATAAAGCCCGTACCTGACCAGCCTAAGACCTACGAGGTCTACGTTAACGGCAAGCGTTAAAATTCCTACCTTGGGATGCGTGCGCGTAGCGCGTAAGCCAGTCCCATGCTCTAGAACCGAGTGGTTAAACAGGTGTACAAGGGTTAAGCCAGTGCCACTTGGAAAGTACCGACCGTTAACATTGGCGAGGCTAACGTCACCCCAGCAATGGGAGTTAGGGGCAACCATACCCCAAAAACTAACCCTTATGCGTACAGGTTGAAAACTTTGAGCTTGTAATTGCCCAAGCGAAAGACAAATGCAAGATGTCACCGGAGCAAGTAAATCCAAGGCGGTAAGGGTTTTGACCTAAAATTGCAGTCGTGTACACGGGAAATGGAGCCGATACATTCTCCCTTGAGAGGAAGTCCTGTCAGACTGCTGTTTATGTAAGAGGGCAAGATCCTCCCCATACATAAATGACAGGGGTTTCCATTCGTTCCCTTACCAACCCCAATTTACGATGAAACGACCGATTCAGGCAGTTCAATCAACTTACTATGGTCGGCAAAACTACCGCACCCCGCCACCTGATTTACCGTCACTGCTCCTCAATGAGCGGATTGTCTATCTAGGTTTGCCCTTGGTGCCGCAAGTTACCGAATTGATTGTGGCAGAACTTTTGTATTTGCAGTACGACAATCCCGACAAGCCGATTAAAATTTACATCAACTCCACGGGAACCTCCCGTTACGATGGTGAACCGATTGGCTTTGAGACAGAAGCCTTTGCCATCTGTGACACGATGAATTACATTCAACCCCCCATCCATACCATTTGTATTGGTTCGGCAATGGGGATGGCGGCGATGCTGCTGTCAGCGGGAACCAAAGGCTGTCGGGCAAGTTTACCCAATGCTTCCATTGTGCTGCACCAACCCAAGAGTTATGCCAGGGGTCAAGCCACAGATATCCAAATTCGAGCGAAGGAAGTGCTAGCCAATAAGATCACCATGATGGATATTTTGGCAAACAATACGGGTCAATCGGCTGAAAAGATTGCCAAGGATATGGAGCGGATGTTGTATATGACCCCCCATGAAGCAAAAGAGTATGGCTTGATTGATCGGGTGTTAGAGAGCGATGAGGTGCCGGCGGCTGTAGCTGCGAGTGCATCCTAATCCTGACTCTGGTACTAACAGTTAGGACAGTTTTGCTGTTCTGGTTCGGGAAAACCATTCAGATTACAGCTTAAACCCTCACCTATACACAAGACGCGCCATGGCACGTCTGGAACAACTCGGTTGGAACGGGTTTAGTCACATCGGGGTGAGGTAAAAACGATAGTAGTGAAACCCGCCCTTACCCACCATTCAAAACGTTTTCTAGAATTCGGAGCAAATTATGCCCATTGGTGTCCCCAAGGTTCCTTATCAACTTCCCGGTTCTCCTTATAGCGATTGGATTGACATCTACAATCGTCTCTACCGGGAACGGATTATTTTTCTGGGTAAAGAAGTCGATGATGAGATTACTAACCAGATCATCGCGGTAATGCTTTACCTGGATTCAGAAGATCAAAACAAAGATATTTATCTGTACATCAATTCCCCCGGTGGTTCAGTCACCGCCGGCATGGCAATTTATGACACCATGCAGCATATTAAGTCGGATGTGGTGACTATCTGTGTCGGTTTAGCGGCGTCGATGGGATCGTTCCTGCTGGCGGCGGGGAAACAGGGGAAACGCTTGGCGTTACCCCACTCGCGGATTATGATTCACCAACCCTCTGGCGGTGTGCGTGGACAAGCAACGGATATTGAGATTGAAGCCAGGGAGATTTTGCGAATCCGGCGTCAGCTTAACCAAATCTACGCGGATAAGACAGGTCAAACGATTGAGAAGATTGAAAAAGATATCGATCGCGACTTTTTCATGTCCGCGCAAGAGGCGAAGGAATACGGACTGATTGACCGAGTGATTGAGGAACGAGCAAGTTAACTGACGAGGGGTTTGGGGAGCTATAAGTCCCACGCCATAATCTTTGACGCAAGCGTTGGGATGCCTTCACTCCCCAAGCCAATTAAGGGGGTTCAATGCCCCTTTAATTGGCATCTATCATAATTCTACTGCTGTTAGTCATTACCAGTAGACTAAGCTATAGTTGATACATGATCACTCTGAATTACACTTATCGAATTTATCCTGATGCCGAACAAGTCGAATCACTCAACGAGTGGCTCGAAACTTGTCGAGGTGTTTACAATTACGCACTCAGGGAACTAAAGGACTGGATTTCTTCAAGGAAGTGTCCAATAGATAGGTGTAGTAAGGAGTCAGAGTACATTATGGCGGCTGACTATCCTTTTCCTGGATATCAGCAACAACAGAACAATCTACCCAAAGCGAAAAAAGATTACCCAAGGCTAAAGGCGGTACCCGCTCAGGTCTTGCAGACAACGGTTAGGCGGCTACATGACGCTTGGGACTTTTTCCAGAAGCGGGGTTATGGGTTTCCGAGGTTCAAAAAGTATGGGCAGATGAAGTCAATACTTTTCCCCCAGTTCAAGGTAAATCCCATAACCGGATGGCAGATTAAACTACCCAAGCTCTTAAAGGTTCAAATCAATCTACATCGACCAATCCCCGATGGTTTTGTGGTTAAACAGGTCAGGGTGATCAAAAAAGCGATGGGTTGGTTCGCTGTCGTCACCATTCAATCTGATATCTCTATCCCTGATGCTGTCCCGCACGGTCACTTTATTGGGGTAGATGTCGGGTTGAATAGTTATTTGGCTACCAGTGATGGTTTCATAGAGCCAGGACGTAAATTTTTCAAGGATATGCACCGTAGGCTGAAAGTGCTACAACGCAGGTTATCCAAGAAGAATAAGCGTTCTAAAAACTATGAAAAAGCTAGGCTCAAGGTAGAGAAACAGCATAACCATATTGCATTCAAGCGGAAAGACTATCAGTACAAATTGGCTCAC
>NZ_JAVJUO010000256.1:0-7355 GCF_040220555.1 Coleofasciculus sp. C1-SOL-03 | reverse complement strand
TGAGTACCCAGGGACTCTGGGGGAAAGAAATTGGCTGTCAAGTCGGGCTGTCGGGGGCATGGGTCCTAGATAAGTGGCGCAGGGCAGCAATGTCTAACAGCGATGTTGGAAGCCTACATCATAATCTTTGATTTGATGTAGGAGGATGTCACGAGATGCCATAATCCTTTTCGGGTAGCTTTGAGTGAGGACGAGATAGAATGACGGATAGAGCAGAATTACTCGAAATTATTGAGAAGGCAGCCCGTGAAGGAGTAACCGAGCTAGATTTATCGGGGGAAGGTATTACAGAGATACCGGAATGTATCGGTCAGTTGACTAACCTTCAATATCTGAATTTAGATGATAATCAAATAACAGAGATACCGGAATGTATCGGTCAATTAACTAACCTTCAATATCTGAATTTAAAGAGAAACAAAATAACAAATATACCGGAATATATCGTTCAATTAACTAACCTTCAATATCTGAATTTAGGGAGAAATAAAATAACAAATATACCGGAATGTATTGACCAATTAACTAACCTTCAACAGCTAGATTTATCGGACAATTAAATAACAGAGATACCGGAACGTCTTAGTCAATTAACTAACCTTCAATCGCTGCGTTTAGTGTTTAATTATATAACAGAGATACCAGAATGCATTGGTCAATTAACTAACCTTCAAACTCTGGATTTAGGAAAAAATCAGATAACAGAGATACCGGAATGTATTGGTCAATTAACTAACCTTAAATCGCTGAATTTAGGGATGAATCAGATAACAGAAATACCGGAACGTCTTGGTAAATTAACTAACCTTAAATCGCTTGGTTTATGGTGCAATCAGATAACAGAGATACCGGAATGTATTGGTCAATTAACTAATCTTGATTTAGCATTTAATCAGATAACAAAGATACCGGAATGTATTGGTCAATTAACTAATCTTCAAGAGTTGACTTTATCGGCAAATAATATAACAGAAATACCGAAATTTATTGGTCAATTAACTAATCTTAAATTGCTAGCTTTATCAAAGAATCAGATAACAGAGATACCGGAATGTATTAGTCAATTAACTAACCTACAAAAGCTATATTTAGACAATACCCCTCTTAACCCTGTTCTAAAAAGTGCCTATCAAAGCGGACTAGACGAACTAAAAGCCTATTTAAGAAGTATACAAGAACCCGATCAACGTGAAGAATTTTATGAAGCGAAATTAGTGTTAGTCGGTGAAGGCGGAGTAGGAAAAACCACGCTGCTGAAAGCCCTAACCGGGAAAGACCCTCAAACCAATGAACCCACCACTCATGGCGTTGACATTGCCATTCAAGCGCTCCATCTATCCCATCCTCAAAAAGAAAACGTTGAAATTAAACTGAATTCCTGGGACTTTGGCGGTCAGGAAGTCTATCGCGTTACCCACCAATTTTTCTTTAGTAAACGTTCCGTCTACTTACTCGTTTGGGAACCACGCCGAGGTGTGCAGCAATGCCAAGTGGAAGACTGGCTAAAACTGCTGCGGCTGCGAGTTGGCGATGAGGCGCGTGTAATTATTATTTCGACCTATTGCCAATCCGGTCAACATATTGCACGCATCGATAAACCAGTCCTCAAACGTGATTTTGGTGACATGATTGTTGGCTTTCATGAGGTGGATAGTTTAGTCGATGACCCCACTACTGGGGAAAAAGTGGGTATTGCCCAACTCAAACAAATCATTGCAGAAACCGCTCAATCGTTTGACCAAATGGGAGTGGTGCTAAATAAAGCATGGCGAGAGTCACGAGATGAACTCTTGGCAATCAATAAACCTCGAATTTCTTACACGGAATTTACCACAGTCTGTTCAACTCATGGTTTGAATGATATTGCCACAAAAACCTTGGCTGACCTGATGCATGATTTAGGGTATATCGTTTACTACAGTGAGGATGAACGGTTACAGGATGATGTGGTATTACAGCCAGAATGGTTAACTAAAGCCATTGGTTTTGTGCTAGAAGACCGCACAACTCAAAACATGGATGGTATCTTATCGGATAACCGCTTACTAGAGGTATGGTGGGAAAATCCAGCCGATGGGAAAACGCGCTATCCATCAGAGTTGTATCCCTTCTTCCTGCGACTAATGGAAAAATACGATGTCTCCTACCGTTTGGAAGATGGAACCGCCAGTTTAGTGGCGCAACACGTACCCCAAATTCGTCCCAATCTCCCCTGGCTACCAGAGGAAGAACCCGCGAATAATCGGCGGCGAATTGCCACCGTTTGTGTGATGGAAGAATCACCACCGGGACTGATTCCCTGGATGATTGTTCGCACCCATGACTATATCTATCAGCGTCATGAAGCCGATGGGAAAACCCATCGATTACACTGGCAAAAGGGGATGTTCCTGCGGAATAAAACCCATGGCGAGGCGATGCTGGAATTGCGAGACAGAGAACTTCATCTGTATACTGAGGCAGTGTGGCCCGAATACTTTACCAATATCCTTCAGCAAACGCTACAAAAGCTGATTTCTGACACTTGGCCCGGATTGGAGGGTCGTTATTATTTTGCCGTTCCTTGTCCCACTAAGAAACAAGGGAAAGCCTGTATGGGACGGTTTGAAATTGGTGCATTACGCCAGTTTCTGGAAGAAGGGGATACTCACTATCGCTGTCAGTTTTGTCGCACCCGCCACAAAATCGTTGATTTACTCTTCGGTTTAGAAGAGGAAGATACGAGAGAACAATTAAGTCGCATTGAAGTTAAAGTTGAGCGTGGCTTTACCGAAATCCAGCAGAATCTCCAGGAATTTGAAAGCCGCATCGCCAACTATGTGATGGGGATTATGCAAGCCGTCGCCAGCGAATCTAAACGGGGACCGCGACTGTTTACCCTGGAACCGAGGGAGGGGAACTGGCGACGGTTGACGAGTAAAAAGTATCGGCTGCATTTGTGGTGTGAGGAACCGAATTGTCAGCATCCTGTCCCTGATATTGATAAAGGAGTGTATGAGTTTAAAGCGCCGCGTGAATGGGTAGAAAAAGTTGCTCCCTACGCTAATTTAATTGCGGGAGTGTTGAAAACCTTAACCCCGATTACTGCACCCGCCGCAAATATGTTTTTTGGCGAAGACTTCATGAAAGTTAGTAATATTCAATATCAATTGGAGATCATGAAGGAGTTAACCAATACGATTCTCAGCGATAACAAACTCCTGATAGATGGAACCATCGGGATGCGAGATGGCTTACTTACTCAAGCAGAACGTTCGGGAATATTGGCGTTACATTCCTTCTTAAATGAGGAAGACCCCCATCATCAACGGTTGGGACTTAAGCGACTTCCAACCTATACCGGAGACTACCTTTGGTTATGTAAAAAACACTATCAGAATCGTCAGTCTAAAATGCCACAGTTTTAGCTTACTTTTCACGCCATCTAGAACAATCGATATCAAACCTAACCCCAAGGGTACTGACTTTAGAGTTTGTAGTCAGCACTTTAGCGCTTATGGCACTAAAGTGCCTACTACAAAACCCGCTTAAGTCAGCGACATTCGACTTAAGGCTTGGTGGGCAGTGTCCACCCTACTTTTTTGGCACTAGTGGCGTGGCACACCTTATTTGATGAATTAGAATTACGCCCGGAAACTGTAGGGGCGCAAAGACTTGCGCCCGATTCAATGATAAAATCTATTCCACAATTTTAGCTGTGTCAAGCCAGTAGGGGCGCACCCACGTGCGCCCATTTTAACAGTAAAAACCATTATAGGATAAAGACTTGAGGTGAAAAACGTTAAACCCGAAAATGGCTCACTATATCATCAAGCGTCTACTCAACCTGTTACCTGTTCTCCTCGGTATTACCCTGTTAGTCTTTCTCTTCCTGCACCTAATCCCCGGTGACCCAGCAACGGTTCTGCTAGGAGAACGCGCTACCCCTGAACAAGTAGAAGCGTTACGGGAACAACTGGGTTTAAATCAACCCCTACCCCTGCAATACCTCACTTTTATCAACAATCTACTCCATCTCGACTTCGGCACCAGCATTATCAGCGGTATTCCGATTATTGATGAAATTAAAACCCGCTTTCCCGCCACATTTGAATTATCCCTAGCCGCCATGATAGTTGCCGTAATTTTGGGAATCCCGGCTGGCGTTTTAGCGGCTGTTTACAAGAATCGTCCCGCCGATAACATAACCATGATTGGCTCATTGCTAGGGGTTTCTATGCCTGTATATTGGTTAGGATTGCTCTTAATTTATCTGTTTGCCATTACCTTAAACTGGTTTCCCCCCAGTGGACGGATTAGTATTGAAGCGGGATTAACCTTTCAACCGATTACCGGATTTTACCTCTTAGATGCTATTCTAAAATTGGATATCAACCTCTTACAAGATGTTCTAGCTCACCTGATTTTACCCGCTCTAACCCTCGGCACAATTCCCTTAGCCATTTTAGCGCGGATTACTCGTTCTTCTCTGTTAGAGGTTCTATCCCAGGACTATATTCGCACCGCTAGAGCAAAAGGCATTCCCGAACATTGGGTGATTCTTCGCCATGGGCTAAAAAATGCTCTGTTGCCAGTGGTGACAATTATTGGGTTGCAATTTGGTACACTTTTAGGCGGTGCTATTTTAACCGAAACCATCTTCTCGTGGCCCGGAATTGGTTCCTGGATTTACGAAGGAATTTTGGCACGAGACTATCCTGTCGTACAGGGTGGAGTTGTTGTCGTCTCAGTTATCTTTGTCCTGATTAATCTTTTGGTTGATATTTCCTATGCCCTATTTGACCCGAGAATTAAGTATAAATAGCTAGTAACCCTAGGCGGAAGTCATCAGTTATCCTGACTTTTCACGGTATGTGACGCAAAGTGAGTGTGAATTCTGTAGGGGCGGGTTTCACCACTATCTTTTCGGTTGCAACCTGATGTAACTAAACCCGCCCAGACGCGCCATGGCGCGTCTCTACAATAGTTTTTAGACTTCCCGTGAAAAGTCAGATAAATTATCAGGCATCAGAGGGGATATTTTGTATCTGCATGTTACCGTTTTTAGAAAAAATTCCCTATTCCTTGACAAAGGACAAATGACAAAGGACAAATGACAAAGGACAGACAAAGGACAAAGGAATGAAAGCCGTAGTCATGACTACTCCGGGTAACCCAGAAGTGCTGCAATTGCAGGACGTACCCGAACCGAAACTGCAAACCGATAGAGACATATTAGTACGACTCCAAGCCGCCGGGGTTAACCCCATCGACACCAAACTGCGAAACCGTGGTACATTCTATCCCGACGACAGGTCCCCCATTTTAGGCTGTGATGGCGCGGGTGTCGTGGAAGCCGTGGGGTCTGCTGTCAGCCGATTTCAGGTTGGTGATGAGGTGTATTTCTGTGCGGGCGGATTAGGCAAATCAGGTACAGGAAATTATGCCGAACTTACGGTTGTGGATGAACGTTGGGTCGCCCGAAAACCCAAATCCTTATCCTTTACAGAAGCCGCCGCCGCACCGTTAGTGCTAATTACCGCCTGGGAAGCCTTATATGACCGAGGGCGCTTAGAAGCCGGACAAACAGCGCTGATTCATGGCGGTGCGGGTGGTGTGGGACATGTTGCCATTCAGCTTGCCAAAATCAAAGGGGCTGATGTTTGTACAACGGTGAGTTCTCAGGAAAAAGCCCGATTAGTGCGTCAATTAGGTGCAGACCAACCCATCCTTTACAAACAAACCGACTTTGCCCAAGCCGCCTTAGATTGGACAGAGGGAAAGGGTGTAGATGTCGCCTTTGATACTGTTGGCGGTCAAACCTTTTACGACACCGTTCCCGCCGTGAAAGTCTACGGAGATTTAGTCACCATTCTCGAACCTGACTATAATATCGGGAAATTGAAAACAGCGCGATCGCGAAATCTGCGGATTAGCTTAGAACTCATGCTAACGCCGACACTCCAAGGATTAGTAGCAGCCCAGGAACACCAAACCGAGATTCTCGAACAATGCGCCCAATGGATAGATGAAGGCAAACTAAACATTCACCTCTCTCAAACTTTCCTCCTCCCCGACGCCGTTAGCGCTCATCAAGCTATAGAATCAGGATCAAATACTGGAAAAATCGCCTTGCAGATTGCATAAACAGAAGTCCGTGGCACACCTAATTTGATAAATAAGAACCGTAGGGGCGCACCGACGTGCGCCCACCGACGTGCGCCCCGTATCACCCTAGTAGTGGCGTGGCACACCTTATTTGATGAATTAGAATTACGCCCGGAAACTGTAGGGGCGCAAAGACTTGCGCCCGATTCAAGGGTCAAATCTAATCCACCATTTTAGCTGTGCCACGCCAGTAGGGTGGGCATTGCCCACCTGTTGATAAATCATAAGCCTGTCCTCAAAAGTCTCGAAGGGTCAATTGTCTGGGCTTCCTGTAGCTAAACCCGCTCTTATTCGTAAGTCATAACTCATTACTAACAATGGAACAAGAGAACCAACTGCTTCAGCAATATAGCCAAAATCAACGCAACTTTTCGGGGATAAACTTACAGGGTGCAACACTAATTGCTGAAAGACTCCAAGACGCGAACTTCAACCATGCTGACTTGAGCAACACAGTTTTATTTGGCTCAAACTTGAGTCAAACCCTATTCCTGAATACTAACCTTAGTGGCGCTATCTTAGTTGCCACCAATTTAACCGATGCCATCCTGATAGAAGCCAACTTAATCAATGCCAATCTCAGCGGTGCAAAACTCATCGGCGCTCAATTAATCAGCGCTCAATTAACTGGCATTACCATAGTCGGAGCAAATCTGAGCAACGCCAACTTGATTAACGCTGATTTGAGTCAGACCAATTTATATAAAGCAAACCTCAGTTGGAGTGAGTTGAGTCTGACGAATTTAAGTGAGGCGAATTTAAGTGAGGCAGACTTAAGTCATGCGCGTTTAGTCGGCGCTAATTTGACTGGAGCAGATATGAATGGTGCTAATTTGCAGGACACTAATTTCAGTGGAGCTAACCTGACTGAAGTTAACCTAAAAGATACTACATTAAACTTAAATTCGCCCGAATTATTAGCAGAAATTTTACGACAAGCGGCTGGGGACGACAAAGACAAACAAAACCTGGCTGAATTACTGCTCATGTATCGCCAAGGATGGGACTATTTACTCACCCTCAATCAGCCCTTAACTGAATGGGGAATCGAGACGATTAAAGCCATCGCCTCATCTGAACAAAAATTTCCTGAATAGACCTGTTCGTAGTAGGCACTTTAGTGCCATAAAATGCTTGATTGTCAACCCCTAACGTCATGCCTATTGTAGGTTTCTATACTATCGTGTTCTCCTACATCTGGCGGGGTG
>NZ_JAVJUO010000255.1:0-11827 GCF_040220555.1 Coleofasciculus sp. C1-SOL-03 | reverse complement strand
TTATCCCACAGATTTTCTCCCCAAAGTATTAAGAAAATCTTAAATATACATGGGTACGATTCGAGAGAGCTAAATTGCTAGAATGCTTACATAGTCCGGGTTTAGGCTTCTTGAGTCAATCTGTATGGGGGGAACTTCAGTGTAAACTACAACAGCCTCAAATTACTCCAACAGTCAGCGAGATATCTGACGACATCGGATATAACTTAATTCCCCTTGGGGTTAACCTGTCTATTGTGAAATCCAGTGCCGTTAATTGCCCATTAGATCAATATCATAATAACAAGGGTTTCCAATGATAAACTGTCCCTCAATTCCACAGCTTAGACATTAAGTAATTCGCTTGTTCATACCGCCCTTGAGACTTGTAAAGGGCTGCCAAATTATTTAAACTTATGGCAACATCGGGATGATCTTCTCCCCATAAGCGTTTACCCAATTCTAAGACTTGGAGATAAAGGGGTTCGGCTTGCTCATAGCGTCCTTGATAATGATAGAGTAATGCCAAATTATTCATACTGGTGACGACATCGGGATGAACATCTCCAAATAAACGCTTTCTCAAATTTAAGGCTTGGATATAGAGCGGTTCGGCTTGGTCGTAATGTCCCTGGTAATGATAGAGTAAGGCTAAATTATTCATACTCGTTGCCACATCCGGATGATTATCTCCTAATAAACGTTTCCGAATATTTAAAGCTTCCAAATAGAATGATTCAGTTTTGTTATTGGGTCCTTTAGAGAAGTACAGTCCTGCCAAATTATTCAAGCTTTGTGCCACATCCGGATGGTTCTCTCCTAATAAGCCTTTTCTGATGTCTAAGGCTTGCAGATAAAGGGGTTCGGCTTTCTCGTAGCGTCCCTGAGAGAAGTAGAGGGCGGCGAGGTTGTTAAGGTTTGTGGCGACATCTGGATGGTTCTCTCCCAATAAACGTTTTTGCAAGTCCAAGGCTTGTAAATAAAGGGGTTCGGCGTCTTCATAGCGTCCTTGAGACTTATAAAGGGCGGCGAGATTATTCAGGCTGGTGGCGACATCCGGGTGTTCTTCACCCAGCAAGCGTTTTTCGATGTCTAAGGATTGCAGATAAAGGGGTTCGGCGTCTTCGTAGCGTCTTTGATAATGATAAAGTAAGCCGAGATTGCTCAGGCTAATTGCCACATCCAGATGGTCATCACTGAAGTTACGTTTCCTCAAGTCCAAAGCTTGCAGATAAAGGGGTTCGGCGTCCTCATAGCGTCCTTGACAGAAATAGAGGGTAGCTACATCATTGAGACTATGAGCAATATCGGGATGGTCATCGCTTAAGTTACGTTTCCTCAAGTCCAAAGCCTGCAAATAAAGGGGTTCGGCTTCCGGGTAGCGTCCTTGAGAATGGTAAAGTCTTGCCAAGTTATTGAGGCTGGTGGCGACATCCGGATGATTATCGCCCAGTAAACGTTGTCTGAGTTCTAAGGCTTCTAAATAAAGGGGTTCGGCTTCCGGGTAGCGCCCTTGCAGTCGGTAGAGTTCGGCTAAGTTATTCAGGGTTTCGGCTAAGGCTGTTTCTAAGCCGAGTGCTTTTTTTAGCTGAATGGCTTGACTTAAATACTCAATCGCTAACGCTTGTTCTTGGGGATAATTGAGAGCTTCGCCCTGTTCTAAGCGTCGTTGATAAAGTTGTCCGACTTGAGCATATAAGGTTGCCAAATTCGGGTCGTTGACGCCACGTTTGGCTTTGGTGTACTCGATCAAGGCGTTGAGATCGGCAACCGGAAAGACTGATACGTTTTGATCCCAAGCGTCGCTTTCTTCGATAAGATGGCGGAATGGTTCAATGTTTTGAATGGGAATAGCGGTTGTTTTTTTGGAGTGGAAGCGAAAGACAGCTTGACAGCAATTTTGGAACTCTGGGGCGTTTTGACTTAGCTGACTCTCTAGTTGGTGAGTTAGCCACAGGACAATTGGACAAGCCAAGGCGGATAAGGCGTCTTGGGTTTCTGGTAAGGAGGCGAAAAAAATTTCCTGTTCTGAATGCTGGGCGTCGAATTTGAGCCAGAGAAGTTGTTCAGCACCCGTCACGGTGACAACGGCGTTTCCCCCCTGAGGTAAATCGTCATCGGTTTGGACAAGTTCCGTAATGGCGTGGCTCAGGTTCGGGTCATCCTTAACTAAGGTAACACGATGCGATCGCACAGAGGCGGCGAGTTCGCTTTCATAGCGTTCAATCACTTGGTTGCGGTAATGGATATCATCACAAACCGCTAGGATTATACTCAACTTACCTTGATTGGCTTGAATCAACCTCAGCAAACCGCCATAGGTTTTTTGATTATGAACCGTCAGGTCAGACAACTCCGTCATCATGACATTAACCTCCAATCTTTTAATCGCCCTTGAACGATCCGGTGAATCTCATATCAGTTTTGATACTTGCCATACTCTAGAATGACAAGATCATGCCACTTATGCCCAAATTCCCGTGCTTTGGGTTATTCAGTTTAAGTCATAGTCAGTTGCGTTTAAGCGTTGATACTAAAAAAATGACAAAGTTATTGTGAATCCCATGAATCCGAATCAATCCTAAGCACATTCGACAAGAGTGATCCCTGATTCGGAGCGGTTGGCAGTAACACCCACTTCTATAGAGTACATTCTCTTTAGCTGTCTGTCGATTTCGTTCATCTGTATGCCAGTGGGTGCGGGAGTACGAGTTTGACTGATTATTCCATTGCCGCACGCAAATCATCTAAATTTTTCCGGATTGTGGCTGTAGTCGGATGATTAGCGCCGAGTCGTTCTTCGCAAATTGCCAACGCTTGGACATACAGGGGTTCGGCTAATTCATATTCTCCTTGAGACGAATAAAGTCCTGCCAAATTATTCAGATTTTGTGCCACATCTGGATGCTCTTCCCCTAGCCAGCGTTTTCCCAACTCCCAGGCTTGCGAATAGAACTCTTTGGCTTTATCGTGACGCCCTTGAAAGAAGTAGAGTATGGCTAAATTATTCAGATTTTGTGCCACATCGGGATGCTCGTCTCCCAGTAAGCGTTTCCGCAACTCTAAGGCTTGCAGATAGAGGGGTTCGGCTTCCTCATAGCGTCCCTGAGTGGAATAAAGTTCGGCGAGATTTTTATAGAGTGCGGCTAAGTTATTCAGGCTGGTTAACACATCCGGATGCTCCTCTCCCAATAACTGTTTACCCACATCCAACACTTCCACATACAGGGGTTCAGCTTGCTCGTAGCGTCCTTGATAATGGTAGAGCAATGCTAAGTTATTCAGGCTAGTCACTACATCAGGATGGTTCGCGCCGAATAACCGTTTCCTTAAGTCCAACGCTTGGCGATAGAGGGGTTCGGCTTCCTCGTAGTGTCCTTGGGAATGGTGGAGTAATGCTAAATTATTCAGGTTCGTGGCGATATCCGGATGAGTATCGCCCAATACACGTTGCCAGATGTCCAAAGCTTGACAATAGAGGGGTTCAGCTTCGCCCTGACGCCCTTGAGAGAAGTAGAGTCCGGCTAAGTTGTTGAGGCTTTGTGCTACATCCGGATGATGATCACCCAATAAGCGTTTCCTAATGTCCAAGGCTTGCAAATAGAGGGGTTCGGCTTCCTCATAGCGTTCTTGGAAAAAATAAAGTGCAGCTAGATTGTTCATATTAGTCGCCACATCGGGATGCTCATCTCCCAGCAGACGTCTCATCACTTCCAAGGCTTGCAGATAGAGGGGTTCGGCTTGGGTGTAGTGTCCTTGGGTTCTGTAGAGTTCTGCCAAATTATTCAAGCTAGTGGCGACATCGGGATGGTTCCTTCCCAGTAAGCGTTTCCTCAGTTCCAAGGCTTGCAGATAAAGCGGTTTAGCTTGGTCATAGCGTCCCAGCAAGAAGTAAAGTAAGGCTAGGTTGTTAAGACTGGTAGCAACATCGGCATGGTTATCTCCTAAACTGCGTTTCCTTAACTCCAAGGCTTGCAGATAAAGAGATTCGGCTTCATCGTAGCGTCCTTGGAAAAAGTAGAGGGCGGCGATATCGTTGAGGCTAATGGCGATATCAGGATGGTTCTCTCCTAAACTGCGTTTCCTTAGCTCTAAGGCTTGCAGATAGAGGGGTTCGGCTTGGGGATATTGTCCCTGAGAGTGGTAGAGTCGTGCGAGGTTGTTGAGGCTGGTGGCGACATCGGGATGGTTCTCTCCTAAGTTACGTTTCCTTAAATCTAAGGCTTGCAGATAAAGCGGTTCGGCTTGGTCATAGCGTCCATGGGTTCTGTAGAGTTCCGCCAGATGATTCAGGGTTGTCGCTAAGTCAGTGTCTAACCCCAATCGTCGTTGCAGGTCAACCGCTTTATGGAAATATTCAATGGCGAGGGCAAGTTCGTGCTGGTAATCCTCAAATTCCCCGTTTTCCAGCCGACTTTGGTAGAGTTGTCCGAGTTGAGCATACAAGTTCGCCAGACTCGGGTCTTGGCTTCCCCCTTTTGCTTCAGTTTGTTGAATTAAGGCTTTGAGGTCTGCTAATGGTATCACCTGGTTTGCCCCCTGATGCCAGTATTTATCCTTCCTGTACTATAGCAATCCTTTCTCCGGGAGGTTAGGGTAGGTGTTAGAAACCTCTAATTTTAGGCTTCCCCCAAAAATTTGTATGAAGGAACTGCGATACACATTACTCTCTTTTCGCCACTGTGGGCTTTGTCTACCTTTCAATTATTTGGACTAACACCTCTTAAGGCTGTTTCCAGAAAAGACTGATCAATCGCGGTATCAAAATTGGGCAGTTGCTCAATTCTGCCGAGTTCCTGAAGGAATTTAGCCGTTGACAAGAGACTGGTCAAGGTTTCCTGACTTAAGCCAAAATTATAATAATGGAATTTCATCGCATTTTTGATAATTGGCGGCGACAACCCCGTAAGATTCCCTTGAATTTCCGCTACTTCATCCCGGTGATTATTAATGTAATCTTCCGCCTTAATTAGGGCGCGGATCACATTCACCACGATTTCGGGATACTGTTGAGCGAAGTTAGAGTTGACGACTAAAAATATAGGATAGGTATTATTCAGTTCTCCCAAAGTCGCCAACTCATTTCCATACCCGTTAGCTTCTGCTTGTGAGGGGGTTGGTTCACTGGCAACTATCGCATCTACCTCTCCAGCAGCGAGGGCGGTTAATTGTAAAGAGGGTGCCATATCAATAATTTCATCAGCCAAATCGAGACTATGTTTATTTGCCAAAAGCATCAGTCCTCCATGGGTTGAGGTTCCTTTCTTCACGCCAATTCGCTTGCCAATTAAATCGTTAATTTCGTTGATATTACTGGTATTAGCAACAATAATCCGATGACGATGTTCTCCGCCACCATGAGAACCGATAATTTTAAATGAATCTCCCCGTTGAGCCGTAACAATAATAGCTGTCGTATCTCCCATTGTGCCAAAATCAGCACTCCCAGATATTAACGCTTCTGTGGTTTCCGGTCCACTGGAAAAAATCTGGGGGGTTATCGTTAAACCTTCGGCTTGAAAAAATCCCTTTTCAAAGGCGATAATTGATGCAGCATCAGCAACTCGATCTTGGTAAGCGTAATTAATCTTAAGTTGCTGCTGACTTTGTGGTGTTCCTAATAAAAACCTGATTCCGACAATAATAACGGCAACCACACCAGCCACAATGAAGACATCTCTGACTGTTTTGATGGGTTTGACTTTCAACATAAACTCTCCTCCGATTTAAGTCAGATTTGCCAACAATTTTTTTCTCACCGCCAAGGCTTCTGCACTAAATATATCTCTGGGTCGAGGCAGATCAATTGTTATCTCTTGCTTGATTTGCCCCGGACGTTTAGTTAACAAGATAATTCGGTCGGCTAAAACAATGGATTCGTCCAGAGAATGGGTAACAAACACAATCGTTTTCTGTTCAGCTTGCCAAATCTTTAACAGTTCAAAATCTAGATAATGTTTCGTTTGTTCATCCAAGGAACTAAACGGTTCATCCATCAATAAGATATCCGGATCTAATGCCAAAGCCCGCGCGATCGCAACTTTTTGTTTCATCCCTCCTGATAGCTGATGGGGACGGGCAGACTCAAATCCCTCTAACCCAACCAGATGCAAATACTTCCTGACAATTCTCTGACGCTTTCGTTGAGAAATCCCTTGCGCCTTTAAGCCAAGTTCTACATTCCCAAACACAGTTTTCCAGGGATAAAGACTAAAGTCTTGGAAAACCACACCGATGTCAGGGGATGGTTTATGCACCTGTCTTTGATTAATCAAAATCTGCCCCTGAGTTGGTTGTTCAAAACCCGCCATCATCTGGAGTAACGTAGTTTTCCCACAGCCACTCGGACCCAGCAAACAGATAAACTCATGGGCATGAATTTGCAAATTAATATTTCTGAGGACAAAAATCCCTCGATTCTCTTTGGGATACAAAAATACTTTAGCAACATTGATGCATTCAGCAATCATCGCATTTATTTCCCAACTAACCCCTGACGTTGTAAAATTTTCCGTTCGATTCGGGCAAACAATAATTTTTCCACAATCAGTCCCACAGTACAGATAATAAACACACAAACCAATGCCGCTTCAAAGTCCAATGACCATCTTGCCTGCATGAGAGAATACCCCAAACCTGTAGAAACACCAACAACCATCTCCGCCGCAATCAAAACGCGCCAGCCGTTGGCAAATCCAATCCGCAAACCGTTGATAATCGACAGTAGAGAAGCTGGTAAGAGGACGTGTAAAAAGACTTGGCTTTGGCTCAATCCCAGCATTTTGGCAACATTAGTATAAATTGGGGGAACACTACGAATTCCCCCCGTTGTACTGATGATGATTGGAGCTAATGCTGTCATACTAATCATAAAAATGGTTGCTCCCTCCCCCAAGCCAAAAAGCAATAACGTGATCGGAATCCAAGCGAGTCCAGGAATCAGTTGGATGATATAAACAGTTGGCATAAATAAATCATGGATGAGCCGATAGATCCCAAATGTCATGCCAATGCTCAAACCAATGACCACGGATATCATATATCCCATTCCCCATCGAAAAAGACTGGTGACTAAATGGTGACCAATGGTTTTCTCGTAGAGGAGATTCCCCAACACCAGAGAAATTAATCGTTGGCAGGTAGAAATGGGGGTTGGGAAAGGCACACCTCGCGTTTGAGTCACCCAGAGAGCAATTAATTGCCAAACTGTCAAGATAAAAACAAAGGAGAATACATTGAAGACTATAACTTTTAAAATAGACTTGTATCGTTGCTGACGATATTCAAATACATCAGAATCATGTCTGAAATTTAGGCTGGATTTGTTAGAAATTGAACTCAAAATTATCTGCTCCTGCTCAACCCAAACTTACCCTAACTTTTTACCGGAAATATGGACACAGACTTGGTTGGGTCGCTGGTACTTGGTCAGGGCGGGTTTAGTACCATCTGGGTGAGGTAAGAAACGATAATAGTAAAACCCGCCCCTACACAATACTCCCCCTTCCTCACCCTACGTTAAATCAAGATCTCAGTCAGCCAGGACTTACGCACAATCGCTATCTGTAGAGTGGGCATTGTCCACCCTGCTCCTATAAATAGGGTGTTAATCCTCAAATTGCCTAACTTCTATCAGCCTAAGAACTACAGCAAGCGCCACCATCCGGTTTAATTGTGGCGTGGTAGTCCAATCCTTTGGTTTCGCGGGGATGGCGAATCTCAGTGCGCGAACAGTCAAAGGGTTGAGCAATATCTAAAGGGATATCCTGATTAGGTAAAATAGGCAGGATATCTTGAGCATAAGCCCCCTGAGGATTGGTGTAAATCTTAAAGGTTTTATCGCCAACCGCCATGCGCTGTCCCCGATACAGTGTATGCCCGTGATCATCTTGCACCGCTTTCCAAGGTCCTTTGTAGATAACCGCTTGGTCGCGTTCCCAACCATCCCCCTCCTTGCCTTTAAACGCCCGTACCGTCATCGAGCGAAATTCAATTCCATCAATAACCTGCCAGGGTTGCTCTTGGCGCACCAGAATTTCCATGCCATAAAAGCCAGCTTGCTCAAACATCTCCAGAAACCCCTCTTCTCGGAATGCACCTGCAATACATCCACTCCAAAGTTGGGGATCATTGAGAATCGTGGGTGTCACCGCTTCGTCGCAGACAATATCAGAAATCACTGCTCGTCCCCCTGGCTTCAGCACCCGATAGATTTCCTGGAACAGTTGCTGTTTATCTCGGGGGCGCACCAGATTCAGCACACAGTTGGAGACGACGACATCGACGCTATTATCAACAATAAGGGGGTGTTCCTGTCGCAGGCGCGTACATTCAGCTTCTAACGCGGCTAAGTCTTCCACAGTGGTAATCGGGTGATTTGCTAACCAGGCTTGGACTCGCTCCAGATTTAACTGTAAATCTTGAATTTTGCCCTTGACAAACGCCACATTACCATAGCCTAATTTGCCAGCCATTTCGTCAATATACTTGCGCGACAAGGCGAGCATTTCATCATTGAAATCCACGCCAATGACCTGACCCGTAGCCCCAACTTTTTGGGCTAAAATGTAGCAATGTTTTCCCGCACCAGAACCGAGATCAACGACGGTTTCGCCCTGCCTTACATACCGAGTGGGATCTCCACAACCATAATCTTTCTCGATGATTTCTGCTGGGAGTTGGGCGAGATAATCCGACTCGTAAGTTGTGGGACAGCACAGGGAGGCTTCGGCTTGCTTGGCACCCTGTTCATAGCGCTGTCTGACAGCTTGCTCGACATCGTAACCCGTTGCGTCAGATTGGGGATCATTTGTTAAGGTTTGAGACATTAAGCGACTCCTTTAGTGAATTTTATTGCCCGTCAGAATGACAGTACACAACAGCCAATATTAATCCCCTTCCCCTTGGGGTCAGCGACGCCCGGTGCTAGGGTGTAGAGCATGGCTTTTCCATCTCGTTGAGCAACCACGAATTGTTCTGCCCGCAAAATTCTCAACACGGCTAGGCGAGTGGGGTTAGCTAGAACTTTCAGCCGACGGGCGCAGAAGGGTTCGGTGGAGATATCAATCACGGCGGTTGGGTCTAGTCATCCTTGAATGTGGGTTGATATGAACATTAATTCATTTGACTGGGTATTGGCGCAACCAGGCAAGATATCGATACTAAAGTTTGTACAAGTTAACAAAAGACAACCAATCGTCATCTGTTAGGCGATCGCACCGTTGAAAGGGTTCGCTGTGACCGAGCCGGAAAATGCTGATTGGGCTCATAAACCTAAGCGAGAAGAGAAGCTCGGTTTAGCCAATCCACCTGATTACTGGTTTCCCATTCGTGACAATAATTAGCATGAATATTTCCCTGACATCTGGTTAAATATTCACTGCGGTTATGGGGGGCAGCGGCTGGATTTAGTTCTGATATTCTTCAAGAAGGTGCTAATTGAGTTGATGCTTGTACTGGCACGAATTCGGTACGTAAACCCCACCAAAAATCCAGCATGGGATTGTTCCAATTACAGAGAAATAACGCCAGGGTAAGTTGCGAATTTTATCACCAACCGTTTAGGGATAATTTAAGCTCTCTACCCAAGCCAAACGGAGCAAAATTAAAAAAATATAAAATTTTTGTTCTAATTGGGTTATTTCATGAACAATTAAAATCGTCTTGCCCAGCAAGTCAAGCAAGTTTCATCATTAGGTCAAACTCTAAGATGTATCCAAATTAGCAAACCGCTTACCCAGAATTGGGTTAGCAATCATTAGTAACGTTCCTCATACAATTGTTGGACTTAAGTGGAGGCACTAGCTGTGCAATCTGAAACTGTGAGAGTCAGGCGTGTATCCGGCGCTTTTGCCCTGATTGATAGTTTAAAGCGCCATGGTGTGAAGCACATTTTCGGCTATCCGGGTGGTGCGAATCTCCCGATTTACGATGAAATCTACCAAGCGGAAGTCGCAGGCGAACTCCAACATATTCTGGTGCGACACGAACAAGGAGCTGCCCATGCTGCTGACGGGTATGCCCGGGCGACAGGTAAAGTGGGCATCTGTTTGGCAACCTCCGGACCGGGAGCTACGAATTTGGTTACGGGTTTAGCCACGGCAAGTTTGGACTCTGTGCCAATGATTGCGATTACGGGACAAGTTCCCCGTGGGGCAATCGGTACGGATGGATTCCAAGAAATTGATATTTTCGGCATTACGCTGCCAATTGTCAAGCATTCCTATTTAGTGAATGATGCTCGCGATATTCCTAAGATTGTGGCGGAGGCGTTTCACATTGCTGGTACGGGTAGACCGGGACCGGTGTTGATTGATATTCCCAAAGATGTGGGAATGGAGCAATTTGATTACTTTCCCGTGGAGCCAGGTACGATTAAGCTACCGGGATACCGTCCCACGGTGAAAGGGAATTCTAACCAAATTAACAAAGCACTGGATTTGATCCGGGCGGCAAAGAAACCGTTACTCTATGTAGGTGGCGGTGCGATCGCGGCAAGTGCCCAGGGCGAACTTCTGGAACTGGCGGAGCATTTCCAGATTCCGGTGACAACGACGCTGATGGGTAAGGGCGCATTTGATGAGTCCCATCCCCTGGCTTTGGGAATGTTAGGGATGCACGGCACCGCCTATGCTAACTTTGCCGTGAGTGAATGTGACCTGTTAATCGCCTTGGGTGCCCGCTTTGATGACCGGGTGGCGAGTTTGCCGAAACAGTTTGCGGCTGAGGCGAAGGTGATTCACATCGATATTGATCCGGCGGAAGTGGGGAAAAATCGGAACACTGATGTACCCATTGTCGGCGATGTGCGGCAGGTGTTAATTGATCTGCTGCGGCGTTCTCATCAACTTGGGAATGGTATCGAGCCAGATCAAACGAAAGCGTGGTGCGATCGCCTGCAACAGTGGCGGGATGAGTATCCTTTAGATTTGCCCCATCCCCAGGAGAATCTTTCGCCCCAAGAAGTGATTGTGGAAGTTGCTCGTCAATCCCCCCACGCTTATTACACCACTGATGTCGGTCAACACCAAATGTGGGCGGCTCAATTCTTGAAAAATAAGCCCCGTCGCTGGATTTCTAGTGGCGGTTTGGGGACAATGGGATTTGGTTTGCCTGCGGCTGTAGGGGTAAAAGTGGCTCTACCCTCCGAACCCGTGATTTGTATCAGCGGCGATGGTAGCTTCCAGATGAATATGCAGGAACTGGGTACGATCGCCCAATACGGTATTGGTGTCAAGATTGTCATCCTCAACAATGGTTGGCTGGGAATGGTGCGCCAATGGCAACATTTGTTCTATGGCGATCGCTATGAAGCGACGAATCTGGAAGTCGGTACACCAGAGTTTGTGAATCTGGCTCAGGTGTACGGGATTAATGCCATTAAGGTAACTGAACGTCATGCATTAACTGAGGCGATCGCTCAAATGCTTGCCCATGACGGTCCAGTGCTTGTCGATGTGCGCGTTACCCGCAATGAGGACTGTTATCCCATGGTGGCTCCCGGTCACACCAATAGCGACATGATGGGGTTGCACCCTCATAACCCAGAGCTGATTTCACCCACTATCCTGACGTGTTCTAACTGCGGAACCGAAAATCCAGCGACTCATAAATGTTGTTGTGAATGTGGCACGAAACTGTTGGATCTACAATCAACGATTGCTCTGAGCTAATGGGTGACGAGCGCCAAGTAAGCGTAGTGGGGGAGGCTCACAAGGGTAGGTTTTTAAGATGGGGGTCTAGGCAAGACTTAGAAGACAGGTAGACCAGTAGACAAGGAAGAGTGAGAACGAAAAATAGGGCGTTTCGGCTTTTAGAAGTGAGTTTGACCGAACCGAATTCTGTACGG
>NZ_JAVJUO010000254.1:0-46633 GCF_040220555.1 Coleofasciculus sp. C1-SOL-03 | reverse complement strand
CATCGGACAGCGCCGCCGATCTGTTTGGGGATTGGGACATCCCAGAAACCCCATCGGACGAAGACCTAAACGAACTTTTTAGTCTAGAAGAAGCGACGGTTGACGATGATTTTTCATCAGCAACTCTGGCAGAAACCGAATGGGATTTGGATGCACCCCGACAAAGCGGGGATGAGTTTGCTGATTTAGAAGCCATGCTGGATGGGGAAACCTCAGCCGCATTACCCAGTGCAAGCAGCGATGAGTTTGCTGATTTAGAAGCCATGCTGGATGGGGAAACCTCAGCCGCATTACCCAGTGAAAGCAGCGATGAGTTTGCTGATTTAGACGCAATGCTGGCTGATACTCCCTCACAAACCGAGTCGTTGGAGGATTTAGAATCCCTCTTAGGCGACCAGGAAGCAACTCAAGAGGTAGCTCAAACTCCCCAATCTCACACTAAAGATGACCTAGATCAAGAGTTGGAAGCCCTCCTCCAGGACGCTGATAAATCCATAGGAGGTCCAACCACAACCAATACAGGTTCACGACAAACCGCCCCTTTACCCAGTCGGCGACCGCCTCGGATATTTGAGCAGACGATGCGAGTTCCGGTTAAGCACCTGGATAGTCTCAATAACTTGGTGGGAGAACTGGTCGTCAGCCGTAATAGCTTAGAACAAGATCAAGAGCGTCTGCGGCAATTCTTGGATAATTTACAGCATCAAGTCTCAGCGTTGAGCGATGTCGGGGCGCGGATGCGGGATTTGTATGAGCGATCGCTGCTGGAAAGTTCTCTGTTAGCCAGTAGTCAAAGTCAACAGCGCTCTCGTTCTTTATTTGGGTCAGAGAATACTGCACCTGCACCAACAAATTCGGATTCGGATTCGGATTCTGAATCGCCTGAAGACTATCATCCCTTGGAAATGGATCGCTTTACTGGCTTCCATTTACTCTCCCAAGAGATGATTGAGTTAATCGTGCAAGTACGGGAGTCGGCGTCTGATGTGGAATTCTTGGTCGATGAAACCGATCAGGTGGCTCGCAACTTGCGACAAGTGACCACGCAACTCCAAGAAGGACTGACGCGATCGCGCATGGTACCGTTTGCGAATGCGGCTGACCGTTTAACTCGTCCGGTGCGGGAAATTTCGATCAAGTTAAACAAGGAAGCCCAACTGCAAGTGGACGGTCGAGAAACCTTGCTCGACAAAATGATCCTGGAACACCTGTATGATCCCTTAACTCACTTGGTCAATAATGCCATGACCCATGGCATTGAATCCCCAGACGAACGGCAAGCGATCGGTAAACCGGCTGTGGGTCAAATTAGCCTGCGAGCGTTCCACCAAGGAAACCAAACGGTGATTGCCATTACTGACGACGGCGCGGGTATTGACCCAGAACGGATTAAACGTAAGGCAATTGAGAAGAAACTACTCACCCCAGCCGAGGCGAAAAACCTAACCAATACAGAGTTATATGACTTTCTCTTCCACCCCGGTTTTAGTACCAAAGACGAAGCCAGTGAATTCGCCGGACGGGGTGTGGGGATGGATGTGGTTCGCACCAGTTTGAGCGAAATTCGGGGTGCCATCTACATTGATTCGCAGTTAGGAAAAGGCACAACCTTTACCATTCGTCTCCCCTTAACCCTGAGTATTTGTAAAGCCCTATGTTGTCTGAGCGATCGCGCTCGCATTGCCTTCCCCATGGATGGGGTAGAAGATATGTTTGATGTGCCTCAGGATCGCTTACAAAAAGATGCTAACGGTCAAGTCGGGGTCTCCTGGCGGGACACGTTACTCTCGGTGCAACCCCTGAGTGAGTTGCTCTCCTACAACCGTTCAATTAGTCGGGGTAATGTTTATGGGGGTAAGCGAGAAGACGACCTCGTCTCAATTGTAGTGCTACGCAGTTCTGGGACATTCATTGCCATCGAAGTGGATCAGGTCTTAGGTGAACAGGAAATCGTGATTAAACAACTCGAAGGTCCTCCGCCTAAACCCATTGGCATTGCTGGGGCGACTGTCTTAGGAGATGGTCGGATCATGCCCATTGCTGATGTGTTAGAACTGATTGACCTCGCCAGTGGACGCCTGCGGAAAGACAGCGTGACGATTTGGTCGAGAGGGGACAGCGAAGGTGCAGGAATTGAGGAAGCCCCAGAAACGCCCCATGAGCCACTGGTTCTGATTGTGGATGACTCGATTACCGTTCGGGAACTCCTGTCAATGACCTTCTCCAAAGCGGGTTATCGGGTGGAACAATCCCGCGATGGTCAAGAAGCCTGGGATAAACTGCGGTCAGGTTTACCCTGTGATATCATATTCTGCGATATCGAAATGCCGAGAATGGATGGATTGGAACTCCTCTCTCGACTCCAGAAAGACGAGAATCTCAGCCAGTTACCCATTGCCATGCTCACCTCGCGTGGGGCAAAACGACATCGGCAAATGGCGGCACAACTTGGCGCGAGTGGTTACTTTACCAAACCCTATCTGGAAGATGTGCTACTCGATGCCGCCCAACGGATGATTCAGGGTGAAGTTTTGTTTAGTGGTAGTGAGGCGTGAGTGTGTAGGGGCGGGTTTTATAGCAGAAGGCAGAAGGCAGAAGGCAGAAGGCAGAAGGCAGAAGGCAGAAGGCAGAAGGTTGATTATTGATACTTCGCCGTTTCAGCCGTTCACTATGTCCTAACCTTAATCGCAACCGCTATACTACTATCGTTCACGAAAGTATCCGGATGTAACTAAACCCGCCCTGACTGCTGTATCCAGACTGAAACAATCAGTTGGGTTCTGTTCCTCAACCCAACCAACCCAAGTAAATTGGTATCATGCAGACCAGAAATTCTTCCTCCATCACCCATCTCCAATCATCAATCCCCACTGTCCTGAAAGCCTGGGCGATCGCCTTCTGTTTTTGGGGATTCTCTGGAAGTATGCCAGCTCAAGCTGAGGATATCGATCTGAAAGTGGGTGTAGTGCAGCGGTTTGGCTCAGAACCCACTGACGAACTCACCCTGAAAGCCACACCTGGGGATAGCCTAAGTTTGCGGTTTTTGGCAGGAGATATGCAACCCCAAACCTTGGAAACCGATCAGGTGACGCTGGAAGTGGCGACGCAACCCTTATCCCAACCCCTTTTAGCTGAACATTTAGTTCTCAGCGATCACGCCACCTTTGAAACCGCCGAAGATGCGGCAAATCAATGGCGTTCACGGGGGATTCAGGTGGAAGTGGCACAGCCGGAACGATGGCAAGTTTGGGCGAAACGGGATGTCTATCAGACGCCCCTGCTGCGACGCCTGTTACTACAAAGTTTGCAAGCTCAAGGATTTAACACGGTTCGACTGGAAAGTCAAGTCCTACCCCAAGTGCCGCGAGTCTCGTTTGTGGTCGATGGCTATCGCTATAATCGCCAATGGATCGAAATTGACTCGGAGAATGATTTAATCCAGGTCACTCGTGGTGAAAATAGGCGCAACCCGCGTCTGTATGGGGGGAGTCTGAAAATCCAACCCAATGCTTACGGGACGTATACCCTGGTCAATGACGTTCCCTTGGAAACCTATTTGCGCGGTGTTGTCCCCCATGAAATTGGACCTGGCGCCCCCTATGCTGCTGTAGAAGCCCAAACCATTATTGCTCGCACCTACGCCCTTCGCAATCTGCGTCGATTTACCGCTGATGATTACCAACTCTGTGCCAATACCCATTGTCAAGTCTATCGGGGACTCACAGGAACCGTTCCTACGGCTGACCGTGCGATCGCCAAAACTCAGGGGTTAGTCTTAACCTATAAGAATGAGCTAGTAGACGCCTTATATTCCTCCACCTCTGGCGGTGTCACCGCACCCTTTAGTGATTCCTGGAATGGGTCAGAACGTCCGTATTTAAAAGCCGTGATTGACTCACCCCAGCCGATTTGGGATTTATCGGAGAAGCCTTTAGGGAATGAACAACACTTTCGCGAATTCATTACCTTGAAAAAAGGGTTCAATGAAAGTGGTCGATCCCCGTTCCGGTGGCGGGTAGAAAACTCCCTGGAACAGATTCAGAGCGATTTGCGGCGCTACCTGGAACGAATCAAACATCCCCTAGCCGAGTTTACCACCATCCAACAGATGCAAGTCGTCAAGCGATCGCCCGCCGGACGCATTCTCCAGCTAAATGTGCAAACGGATAAGGGTGTGGTTGAACTCCAGAAAAATGAAATCCGTAGTGCCTTTTATCCACCACGCAGTACGCTGTTTTACCTAGAACCCCTTTACAGTGGTGATCAAGAGGATAAAATTCTTAAGGGCTATGCTTATGTCGGTGGCGGCTTTGGACATGGCGTGGGTTTGAGCCAATATGGTTCCTATAATTTAGCGAATCTCGGTTGGTCAGGGGAGGATATTCTCAAGTTTTATTATCCAGGAACTCAAGTTCAACCCTTAAGTGATTCCATTGTTTTTTGGCAAGAACCGGGGAATAAGTAGGTGGGGGAAATTAAAGTTAACGGTGGGGATCGTCTAAGACTATCAACTTACAATGTAACTCTAGGTCACTGAAAATGTTACAGACACCCAATAAACCCTTGACTCTGGCAGAGTTTCTCAAGCTACCCGAAACCAAGCCAGCCAGGGAGTACATTGACGGTCAAATCATCCAAAAACCGATGCCACAGGGAGAACATAGTACCATTCAAGGCGAACTGATTATTTCAATTAATGCTACCGTTAAGCCTAAAAAAATTGCCCGCGCTTTCCCCGAACTGCGATGTACATTTGGCGGGAAGTCAATTGTGCCAGATGTAGCCGTATTTACCTGGGAAAGAATTCCTCGCCAGGAAAATGGTCGTATCGCCAATGTATTTGAAATCGCACCAGATTGGCTCATTGAAATCCTATCACCTGATCAAAGCGCCACGAAAGTCATTAAAAAGATTCTGCGGAGTCTTCAGTATGAAACCCAAATGGGTTGGCTGATTGATCCAGATGAACAGACGGTATTTGTCTATTTGCCACAGCAACAACCCCAAGTGTTTGATCAACCCCACGAGTTGCTTCCGGTTCCGGCTTTTGCCCGTGAATTTCAACTCACGTTAGGCGATCTATTTGCCTGGTTATTAGAATAGGAATATAGGAGAGTTTGTCGTCAAAATGTGCCTCGCTTATGGCACTAAAGTGCCTACTACAAACCTTCATGTCACGTCCTGAATTAACTTTTCCAAATAACCTTGAGCTTCATCAGGCGACATCAGTAACGCCTCACCCTGACGCAGAATTTCATATTTACCCCTATGATAACCATGACCTGCAATTAGCCCCAACTGAACCGCTTGATTCCCCAATTGGGTCAACTTGTTAATACTAATTGAATCCAACTCTTGATTAAGTTTTTGTCTGATAAAATCTTCGTTCATCGTCTTCTCCGCGATAAAGGATAACCAACTCGCACAAATTTAGAATGTCTAAACCAATCAACAATCACCCCTTTAAATCGATATTCTCGGACCCACATACTGATTAAACGTCGGACTATCGGGTTCAGTATCCACAATCAGCGGACTTTCTGCACCATCAACCAACAAGCGAACTAAATAGCGTCCTGCTTTCATCCGTTCCACCGGGAAAGACACCCAAATTACATCCGTTTGGCGAGGAGACGCTTCAAACAAATAAGCCGCCGGTTGATTCGTGTCAATCTCATTCAGGGCTAACAGGACACGCTGCTTTTTGCCTACGGTTAAATTGGAACGTACCCGTACTTCCGCATACCGTAGATCTTCATCATCGACCTCTTTTTTAGACACCGTGGTTTTGGTAATCGTGGGACGAATCACTAACGGGGATACATTCGACTGAATACTAGAAACAAAGCTTTGCGGCTGACTAACCGTTTGCATCTGACCCCCATTCCCACTTGTCTGACTCGCCCCATTACCATTACTCGAGGTGGGTGGCATCACTTTTGCCAGACGATGCACCACTTGCAGACTATGCATTCCCGCCTGTAACGAATCAGTAGGGATAGAGGACAGGGGTAATACAATTTGGGTATCGGTAATTTCACTGGGGGTGACTTCCATTTCCCCAATCCAAACTTGGGTGATATCGCTTTTTAAATGGTTTCCTTGAATTAACACCGTACTGTCAGCTAATATGGGTTCCAATCGTCCAGCTTGAGAAATGATCCGATCTATTTTAGGCTGATTGGTAAAGGGAACAATCCCATCTAAGGAACGAGCGCGTACTGGCAAAGGTCTCTTGCCAGCTTCTTGCCCTTCCAGCATAATTACCCTAGCCCGATACGCCACCGATAACAAGTAAGTGGTTTGGAAAAAAGCTGACCAGGCTTTGGATAAATCTTCTAGGGACAAATCGAGGGGCCACAGGGAGATTTCTTGGATCTGATCCGGTAAGTCAGACTCTAATAAATAGTGATAGGTAGAATCATGGAGAGTCCGCTCAATCCTCTCTTTTTTCAGAGTACGCCAGTCGTTAAGACCACCCATCACACTACCCATCAACCGTTGCGGTTGTAAGTCGTTGTCATTGCCGTAGAAACTGATCATGTAATGTAAGTCTAGGGCAGTTTGCGATCGCTTAGCACCTGGGTTTCTCCGACTGCGGGCTTGTACTTCAGCCTGTTGACGCCACGCATGGTTAATCTGAACCTGGTAGAGAAAGACATTCACACCCACTTGGGGAGTCGCTGTTCCCACTTCATTCGGTCGTAGTGTGGTCACCGTCGCCCCACTAAGATCATCCTGAATCGACGTCTGTACGATTCGTTGTAGAGTGGCGGTTACGGTAGCAATGGCTAGAGAATTACTCATGATGATGACTCAGAGGTTTCCACGGTTGACGATTGACAGTTAGAATTTAATCTGCCATGACACGCTTGAAATAACTGACCTGATCCACAGGGACAGGGGCGAGTGCTAACACCTTGAGCAAATAAGGGATTAAAGGAAGGCAGATCATCAAAATAACCAACTGGTGGCTCAGTATCCACAAGCACTTGAGCTTGGTCTAACTCAGGGATAGACTCAATCAACTGTGACCCTATTTTTACCTGAACAGCGGTTTCTGACAAGAGGAAGGCAAATTGATGGTCATTTTGCAACACTTGGATTCGTTCCAGGATTTCCGGCAACTGAAGCGGCGGACTATTTGTCGCCAGTACAACGGTATTCCCCACCTCTAAGGGACAAAGATAAACCTGGGCAAATACGGCTTGAATGGTTTTTACTTTGTCAGCATAAAACCGTTCTCGTTGAAACAGATTAACCGCCAAAATCCCATTCTCGGACAAGTGATTTTGGCAGAGTTGATAAAATTCTTGAGTGGCTAACCGATAAGGCGTGTAACCGTTGCCGATAATGGTATCGGTGAAAATAATATCGTAACGAACATCAGGGTTTTGGTTGGCGAGATAGTCTCGTCCATCTTGGAGGATAACCTTGAGGCGTTGATCAAAAGGGACACCAAAAAAGTCTTTGGCAATCTCAATTAAAAGGGGTTCAATTTCGGTACATTCAATCTGAACCTGGGGAAAGTAGTGATGCAAAACTACCGGAATTCGACCCCCAGCAAATCCAGCGCAATAGACTCGTTTAGGTTGAGGTTGCCAAACTAAGCTGAGTAGCATGGCTTGGCTGTAAGGGGAGATTAAGTTCAGCGGATTCTTAAAATCAAGCTGAGATTGGACAAAATCTGAGGTTAAATAATCCCGGTCAATCAAGGCAACTCGGATGATAGATTGGCTTTTTTCCACCATGACAAAGTGAACCCCGGATGGCTTAAACAGTAGACATCCGTCGGGTTGCGCCTGTAGCCAATCTAGTCGTTTGTCATTAGTCATTAGTCATTAGTCATTCGTCATTCGTCGTTCGTCATACCAAATCCGGGTTAGCTACCCCCTTTATAACCCAGTCCGCGCAGGCGGACTTGGTTTGTGTAGCAGCGATTTCAATCGCCGTGGCAAAAGGGGGTAATAAAGGCTTTCCCATGAACAATCAACGATGAACCGTGAACAAATCTGCTATCCTTTTTTGGTGAATCTGTGGATTTCTGTAACCCAGCGCAGTCGTTCTTCATGTTCTAAGTTTAAGATATCGTCTAATGACCAGTGAAAGTGAAAAGCAATTAAGGCTACCTCTTGATATAAACGATCCAAGGGGTAGCCTAATATTCCCCCGATCGCGCTAATCCTCCCTGATGCTGATTGATATGATTGAAAAAGTTCTGTAAGTAAATCAAGTCTACTAAAAAAAGTTGTTCTAATAGCTTTGGTGTAACCGGAGAAAGGTTGCCGAGACGGGTGATAGCTCTAGACAAAATAACCAAAATGCGGTAGTAAGATTCTTGCTGCACCCGGCTATCTTTGTGAACTACAATCTCATCTTTTCCGGTGACTAGACGCATTATCCCATAGCGATGAATACCGCCGTTGGTATCAACAAAACCTTTGGGTAGAGTAAATTCAAAATAGGTATAGTTATTTGTCATTTGTCATTTGTCATTTGTCATTTGCCCTTCGTTCTTCGTCTTTTTAGTTTTCCTGTAGGGGCGACCCGCTGCATCAATCAACAACTTTATCCATTTAATTGGATCGGGTCGCCCTTTACTTAACCACCTGTATCAAAACCTGCTTTTTTAAATTTATCTTTGAAAAAAAATAAATTTTATCTCACTTCTAGTCAGATGATATTGATTCAGATTGTGCCGACAAACTAGAACTTTGTTCGACTTGATTATCAGATTCTAATTCGTTAATTTGACGATAAAATTGTTGCAAATAATTGAGATCACAGGCAAATAAATTTTCAATTACCGTGGGAGTGACTTCATCCAACGCCCCCAAACGCAAAATAACTCGCGATAAAATAATCACGGTGGCATAAGCCGGATTAGACTTCACACGCGGATCACGCATGGGAACGATTTCATCAATTGCCCGCGCTAACCGCATTACCCCTTTGCGGTGTAAGTTTCCCTCCCCATCCAGATACCCTTTGGGAAGATCAAATTCAAACTCGGTTTGAATCATGTCCCTGGCTTAATCCGTCTTAACTGTTCAACAGCAACCTCGACTTCTTCAACCTGATACTCATCTCCTCTGACATTTAAATCAGAAATTTGGTAGCTAATGGGCCACGCGCCTTTAAATTCAAATCGAAACTGCTCTGTGGATGAGGTATCATAGATGACTAATGCACCATTACGCCGTTGATCTTCCCAATCCGCTCCTTCCTGCACGGAATTTAGCCAATTCCACAAGGTCATGGAAATATTTAAGCCTCGTTTCAAGGTGAGATTGGTGTAGGTCATATTACCCGGAACCTTAGTGCGAACCACTCGCCCTCTAGCGTTCCCACTTTTTCCCCACTTCTGCGGCGTTACCTCGCAGACTTCAACAACGTCCTGGGTGGCTTTAAAGCCCTTACATTCCTCAAACAGACCATCTACAGAGTCATTACTCCCATCTAAGATTAACTCTAAATAAAAGCGCGATCGCGTCAGAATTTCAACTTCTGCCACTGTTCACCTCCTTTGCCACTCCTATTTTCTTGAAATGGACAAAACACTGCCCGGTGTTTTCCAAAGAAACACCCAGGCAGTTGATCAAAGAAACTGGATTACGAATTGAGGCAATCCTCACATTACACGTCTGCCCGTACCATTTTCGTGAATCGAACCTCCATCGTATCTTTAGCCATTTCTCCAGCCTTACTCACATCTAATTGACTGGTTTGGTTAAGGTTGCTGGGGAAGCAATCAATGAAATCGTACTGCGCCCCAATATTGCCATTCATATCGTAAATGAATAACGAAGCCGTTTTGCGGTTTTTCCTCGACTCCGATGCTCCACCTGAGAATGAGGTGGGATGGCATTTCTTATACCAATCGGTTACTTTTTGTTGATCCGCTTCATTACCGGCTACGTATTCGATTTTAAGACCAGACCCATACTCGACTGTACCCGGAGTAGCTTGGGTTTGGGTTTTCCCATCTCTGCCGCAACCAATGGCGCCGCTTCCTGCTGCCACTTTCATTTCAATCGGAGGAATTGTACATTTTTCGACGACTAACTCCATGCCATCGCAATCCCAGAAAAAAGAAGCGTTAGTGTTATATTCAATATCCGGCATGATTCAACTCCCTTCTTAATTCGTTACAGTAGATTTTTGCTGTTGGTTGTTCAAATAACCCGGACAGTTTATACCACACGAGTGCAATTTTCGCACACGAGCGTCCAGGTTTCTTTCAGATAATCTTTGCCATTGACATCCAATTCAGCAATGCTCATTTTCTGGGGCCACGCTTCTTTGAAGTCCCACTGGGCGACCATATTGTCATCATTATCGTAGGCAAAAATACTGCCGGTTTTTTTACTATCAGCCCATTTCCCATTACCGCCATCAGAGGGAGGTAGACAATCTTTGAACCATTTCCACATGACCACACTAGCACTGGTGGGGCTAGGGCTAGAGATGCAGACTGCCTCAAAGGTAACGACTTCCTCAAAACCAGCCGAGTTAACTTGCCGCTCTGATTTTCCGTCTTTTCCGGAACCGATTACAGAGGCTTCACCCGCTACTTTCGGCTTGTATTCAGGAACTTTAACGCTGTTGAACGCCAGTTCACCCAAGCCATCAACATCTAAGAAAAAACTACTCGGGGCAAGGGGTTTTAATAGCTCAGCCATATCTTTATCTCCTTATTGCCATGTCAAGAGTTAACCGTGACTTGTTTGAATGTGTTGCCGATACAGAACTTAACACATTGACAAAACTATCCAGATCTAATCAGACGCTTGAACATTATAGAGACTTCTGTTATAGCATAAATTTTTGCTCATAACGATTACAAAATGTCAAGGTCTGTGAGTTGCTGTTAAGCGTTCGATGAAATCCGAATTCCCTTCCCTTTTTATTGTATGTTTCTCAACCCTTTTCCGTTACAACTGTTTACTTTGCCTGAATTCAGGGCGACCCGATGTAGGAGCGGGTTTTACTACTATCTTTTCGGTTGCACCTCAATGTGACTAAACCCGCCCTGTTTCTAGAGTTGTCCATTAATCCAAGCGGGTCGCCCCTAAATGGCGTTTTAATCCCTACCGAAGGCGATTGCTTGGGTAGGGAGTTCAGGTTGTCACCTATTGATTCGGTGCCCACTGACTAATCCGGAAGATCACAAATTCAGCCGGACGTACTGGACAAACACCAACTTCTACATAGAGACGACCCAGCATAATCGTCTCATGGGTGTTGATGTCCGCATCGCACTTAACGTAGAACGATTCCCCCGGCGAAGACCCAAATAATGCACCCTCACGCCATAACCGTTCTAAGAAATTGCTAACCGTGCGGCGTACCCGCGCCCAGAGAATTTGGTCATTTGGCTCGAACACCACCCACTGAGTACCAATTTCAATGGATTTCTCAATGTAGCTGAGTAAGCGGCGGACACTGATATAACGCCATTGCACGTTATCCGGTTCTACCAACGTGCGAGCGCCCCAAACTTTAAAGCCTCGGTTGTAATTGGCGAAATTGCGGATACAGTTAATCCCCATCGGGTTCAACAGTTCCTGTTCCCGCATATTGGTGTCATAGGCTAAACCTGTTACACCGCGCGGTGTTTCGTTCGCGGGTGCTTTGAACACGCCGCGTGTTTCATCCGTGCGACACCAAATCCCCATCATGTGACCACAGGGGGGGACATACATCGGGCGTCCACCATTGCGAGGATTCGCCACTTTAATCCAAGGATAGTAGAGAGCGCCAAACATGGAACGGCGGTTAAACAGTTTTAACCAAGCGGCGATATCTTGCGGCTTCTGCTGGTCAGCCGAAACCGGGTTATCTCCTTTCGTCGGCTTGACCGGCGGTGCATCAAGAACCGCCATCCGGTAGGCGGGACCAGGGAAGGAATTCTCGCACATACTCAGCATCATTTCCATGACACCGTGAACTTGCTCTAAGTTCATCAATCCTTCTTGATACACTTTCATCAAGTCAGGACAAGCAATCATGGCGACTTCATCAATTTCAAAAATCCCCTGTGTCCCGGTGCGGTCATCCCGTTGTCCTTGTAAATCACGGGCAAAGTGTTCTCGGTCAGAAATGTAGGGGGGCGGTGTAATCTCATACGCTCCCTGCATGGGTCGCCGTGACAAGGGTTGTCCGCTTTGGGATATGTCAACCGCCTGGATAAATTCCGAATCTTCAACGGCGGTAACGACATAATCAGCCACCTGGGTTTCCGCTTCCGGATTCATCGTCAGGTGTTCATACCGTTCCAATTCCTCTTCGCCCCGTGCCACAATCAGGTCAAAGAATTCACCCGTGTTGTAGGGGGGTTCAGCATCATCTGGCGCGTCTTCCGGTAAGGGTTTCGGTGTACTTTCTTGAATCACCACCCGCAGCCGGGGTTCATCGCCACCCGGTAGCGCTAAGGCTCCCCCTTCTTCAGATTCAGATTCAGCCGGCTTAATCATGAATTGTAAAGAGGGGCGATTTCCGGCGGTGAGAATCTTAGTCCCCGTTTGCTCGATTGGCGGCGGTTCAGCACCCGGTAGTTTTGTACCAATACTGGTTACCCAACAGCGACCCCCACCATTGAGGAACCACCCTTGAACCGCAAAGGGTAAATAGGCGTCGAAGTCCGTGAACCCATCAGACCCTTCTTTGGCAAAGGACTGCAAATACTGATCCCAAGTGGTAATCAGCATGGGTTTGAATAATTCGGCATCACCGCGTACATCCTCGGTAAACCCAATGAACCCGGCGACACTCATACTAATGCCCTCAATCGGGCGACTGCCTCGGTCTACCTCTTCAACGTAGACTCCTGGTGCAAAATAATCTAATGGCATGAGTCATATTCCTCCATTTAGTTAGGATTTAAATCAGCCCACAGAAAAAAACCTGAGAGTGTCAAATTCTATAAGGGGTTGACAGAGGGGGTTTTCTGTGCAGATTGCAGGGAACAAGCGTCCACACCGACAAAACTGGACGTGGCGGAATCCCTAATCCATTCCGTAATGCTGCTGGCTGTAGCCAATCTCTGAATAATATCTTTCAGTCATAGCATGTCAAGAACCTGTTCGTACAGGAGTCATTCCCTTTTGTCGCAACCAGCGATGACCCTCTAGCCCCGTTAAGTTCTCATCGAACAACCGTTGCTTATCTAAAGCAGTATAGATCCATTGGGTTACAAGAAATAGCGTTCTGCAAATCCGGGAATTTCCCTCAGATAAGATATTTGCCAAGGTTGGGGCAACAGCCGTGATCATAGAAGTCCGTGATTAAGCTATACGGATAAGCGTAATGAGAGAGGCTAACTTTTGCTATTTTATTAGACTAGGGTCGAAATTTTGCCATAAATATCTTTACAAATTATAAATTAAATCTTAAAAAATCTTTAGGTTGGCTGTTGCCGATTTGAGGAGTTTGCCCGATTGTGGGCTATGATTGTGGTTTAGCATTTTTTAGCTTAATTCAGCTTAAATCGTAAAGAAAAGTAAAAAATCTGAATGTTGGAGACTGAGTGAACTATTGATAGAGCCGTGTAGGGATTTAACTCAAAGACAACCCAAAACCGGGGAATGGATTCTAGTTGTTCATTGAAAGGAGTGGGTTGCCCCCATACATCCCCCTAGGTATTTGTTCAGTGTATAACGGATACCATTCGCCTCTGTGGAGAGTTGTGAAAGTTGGGGATAAATAATGGAGGATTGCATAAAACGCTGTTAGAGGACTCCGGTCATGTCACAACTGGTCAAAGCGCAACTGATTTCAACCGACGGTGGCGGAACTATTGAATTTATGTTTAATCCCAATCAGTTGGCGTTCAATCAGCAAATTAATCTTACCAAAAGTAGTGGAGCGAGGACAGGCAGGGGATTGCCTAAAGTTAACTTTGCCTATCCTGAACCCGTTATCCTCACCATCAATGACCTGATTTTTGATACCTACGAGCAAGGGGAAAGTGTCCTAAAACACATCAAATCATTTCAAAAAGCGGTTGATTTTGCCGAGTCAGGAGCAGGTCGAGAGAAACGCCCACCAACCTATGTGTTTACCTGGGGGTCTCAAAAGTATATTCGCTGCTTTGTTACCAAGCTGGATTACAATCTGACGATGTTTCTGCCAGATGGGACACCAGTACGCGCCAAGATTAACTTGACGTTAGAAGAGATTGATGAGTCTACATCTCAACCGGGTATGTCTGCACCTACATCCAGTGCCAGTCAACGCCAACAAGATAGCTTGTCCAGTCGTAAGGCTCGGCTTAAATCAGGCTCTGGCGCGAGTTCTCCAACGTTAAGTCCTTCGCCTCCAGCAGCACCATCGGCAAGTTCACCGACTACGGGAGCTTTAGGAGGTGCAGCTAATGCAGCGTCCCAAGCGACTTCCCAAGCCTCTGATGCGGCGTCTCAAGCGGCTTCCCAAGTGTCTGATGCAGCGTCCCAGGCGGCTGATACCGCATCCCAAGCTGCTTCTCAAGCCTCCGATGCGGCGTCTCAGGCTGCTTCCCAAGTTTCGGATACGGCGTCTCAAGCTGCTGATACCGCATCCCAAGCAGCTTCCCAAGCCTCTGATGCGGCGTCTCAAGCGGCTTCTCAAGTGTCTGATACGGCGTCTCAAGCGGCTTCTCAAGTTTCGGATACGGCGTCTCAGGCGGCTGATACCGCATCCCAAGCGGCTTCTCAAGCTTCTGATGCAGCATCCCAGGCGGCTGATACCGCATCCCAAGCTGCTTCTCAAGCTTCTGATGCGGCGTCTCAAGCGGCTTCTCAAGTTTCTGATGCTGCTTCTCAGGCGGCTGATACCGCATCCCAAGCGGCTTCCCAAGCCTCTGATGCTGCTTCTCAAGCCTCTGATGCGGCATCCCAAGCTGCTTCTCAAGCCTCTGATGCGGCGTCTCAAGCGGCTTCCCAAGCCTCTGATGCAGCATCCCAGGCGGCTGATACCGCATCCCAAGCTGCTTCTCAAGCCTCTGATGCGGCGTCTCAAGCGGCTTCTCAAGTTTCGGATACGGCGTCTCAGGCGGCTGATACCGCATCCCAAGCGGCTTCTCAAGCTTCTGATGCAGCATCCCAAGCGGCTTCTCAAGCCTCTGATGCTGCTTCTCAACTGGAAGAATGAACATCATGAAACAAATAAGCTGTCATGTATTTAAATTGAATGTCAAGCTTCTTACAGCATTTTCAGACTCGATGTGATACACAGTTTCTAAGAGTAGAGAAGCACTGTCTCATCGTTACTGTACTACTGGTTTGACACGGCTAAAATTGTGGAATAGATTTGACCATTGAATCGGGCGCAAGTCTTTGCGCCCCTACAGTTTCCGGGCGTAATTCTAATTGATTAAATAAGGTGTGCCACGCCACTACACCGTGTTAGAAAGTGCTGTAAGGTTGGTGGGCAATGCCCACCCTACGGTATATCAAGGTTTTGGCGCTCCCAAAATGTAAATTTTCAGTACCATTCTATTTAAATTGGGTATTCAGTAGGTGGACACAATTAAAGTTAGCGGTGGAGATTAGGGAAAAGGGAACAGGGAACAGGGAACAGTAAGGGTTTGAGGCTTGTTTACATAACTTAATCTAGTTAAGTTTATTTCCACCAACCTACTTAGTAGCGAGCAAGATGCTCGCACTACAAGGATTTTGTCATTATAGATATTAAGGTTTAAATGCTGAACTGCTTATCTGATTGCCTCTACTGCGTCGCGATCGCTAAACGAATGCCTTCGACTAAGCGTAAGCGATCCATCGCGCTAACGACTCGACCATGAGGGACATTTTCATCAGCATTAAGAATCACCAAGAATGGAGAATCCGCCGTCACTAATGACTCTATCCCGGCTTCGAGTTGTGATAATTCAATCGGTTCCTGGTTAACAAAAATCGCTCCATTTGCCTGAATCGTGACCGTAATTATTCGGTCTTGTACCTGACTCTCGGCGGTGATCGCTGTGGGTAAATTAACTGGTAATCCTTCAGATCGGGTTAAATAAAGGGTTGAAATGATAAAAAATGCCAAGATTGCGAATATTGCATCAATCATTGGCACAATATTAATCTGGAATGGTGTTTCTGAATCATCAGGTAGACGCATAACTCAACCTTCTGCCTTCTGCCTTCTGCCTTCTGCCTTCTGCGACAAAAACGGTAGAAAAGGCTAACCTTCTCTACCGTTCAATGGGAATTATGAATCAATTGGATTATTCAGCACCTTGAGGCAAAAGTTCCCGTTGTTCCCCAGGTTCTCCAGGAATAACTTTCACTTTGCCCTCTTCATCCACATCGACGATCGCACTGTCTCCTTCTTGCAGGCGAGTCGCCAGGATTTCTTCTGCTAATACGTCTTCTAACAAGCGCATGATTGCCCGACGTAGGGGTCTTGCGCCGTAAGCTGGACTGTACCCTTCTTCCACCAACCGTTCTTTGAAGCGATCGGTGACTTCCAAGGCAATTCCTTGTTCTGTGAGACGCTTGAAGACTTCCCGCAGTAGGATGTCGCAGATTTCCTTGATCTCGTCTTTGGTAAGCTGACGGAAGACAATAATCTCATCCAAACGGTTGAGGAATTCCGGACGGAAGTACTGCTTGAGTTCCTCGTTGACCAAAGAACGGATGCGGTTGTACTGGGATTCGGCTTCGTTGTCGCTTAACTCGAAGCCTAAACCACCGCCACCTTTTTCAATCACCTTCGACCCAATATTAGAGGTCATGATTAATAGGGTGTTCTTAAAGTCCACTGTCCGTCCTTTCGCATCCGTAAGACGCCCGTCTTCCAGGATTTGCAGCAGCATGTTAAACACATCGGGATGGGCTTTTTCGATTTCGTCGAATAGCACCACCGTGTAAGGACGACGGCGTACTGCTTCAGTTAGCTGACCCCCTTCGTTATAACCGACGTACCCGGGAGGCGAACCAATCAACTTACTGACGGTATGGCGTTCCATGTACTCGGACATATCCAAGCGAATCATCGCCTCTTCTGACCCGAAAAAATAAGCCGCCAAGGATTTGGCTAACTCCGTTTTACCCACCCCGGTAGGACCAGAGAAGACAAAACTAGCAATGGGACGGTTGGGGTTCTTCAAACCAACCCTTGCCCGTCGAATCGCCCGTGATACCGCTTTCACCGCATCTTCCTGACCGATGAGGCGCTGATGCAGCGTATCTTCCATGTGCAGCAGCTTCTCGGATTCGGATTCAGTCAGCTTGCTAACCGGGACACCCGTCCAAGAGGCGACAATATGGGCGATATCTTCCTCATTCACAACGGGGGAATCATCCGTTCCGGCTTCCGCCTTTTTATTTTGAGCGATCGCCCGAATTTCGCCCTTAATTTCCATTTCCCGATCGCGCAGTTCCCCCGCCCGGTCAAAGTCTTGCGATCGCACGGCGTCGTCTTTTTCCTTAAGGACTTGGCGCAGTTCCTTATCTAATTCCTTCGCCGCTGGGGGAAGTTGGGAGTTGATTAAACGCACCCGGCTACCGGCTTCATCAATCAAGTCAATCGCCTTATCGGGTAAATAGCGATCCGAGATATAGCGATCGGACAGTTTCGCCGCTGCATCCAGGGCTTCATCTAAAATTTTCAGCTTGTGATGCTGTTCATACCGTTCGCGCAACCCGTACAAGATCTCAATCGTCTCTTCAACAGAGGGTTCACCTACCATTACGGGTTGGAAGCGTCGTTCTAATGCCGCATCCCGTTCAATATGTTTCCGATACTCATCCAGAGTAGTCGCCCCAATACATTGAAGTTCGCCCCTAGCTAAAGCGGGTTTCAGGATATTGGCGGCATCAATAGCCCCTTCCGCCGCACCTGCACCAATCAACGTATGAACCTCATCAATCACCAAAATGACATTGGCAGCTTGACGAATTTCATCCATGATTTTCTTGAGGCGTTCTTCAAACTCACCCCGATACTTCGTTCCCGCCACCAGTAGCCCGATGTCCAGGGTAACGACGCGCTTTTCTTCTAAAATATCTGGGATATCGCCATTGGCAATTCGCTGCGCCAATCCTTCAGCGATCGCCGTTTTTCCCACCCCTGGTTCCCCGATTAATACCGGGTTATTTTTGGTGCGGCGTCCCAATATTTGGATAACGCGCTCAATTTCTTTAGCGCGTCCCACTACCGGATCAAGTTTCCCTTCACCTGCCAATTGGGTTAAATTGCTACCAAATTCGTCCAGAGTTGGTGTTTTCGTGCGACCCGAAGATGCGCCACTGGTGACTTCTGCCGTCTCGCCCAGCATCCGGATGACTTGAGTTCTCACCTTGGTTAGGTCTACACCCAGATTTTCCAAAACTCGTGCCGCCACTCCTTCGCCTTCCCGGATCAAACCTAGCAGTAAATGCTCAGTTCCGATATAGTTATGACCCAGTTGGCGGGCTTCTTCGAGCGATAATTCTAAGACTCGTTTTGCCCTGGGAGTAAAGGGTATTTCCACAGCGACAAAGCCGGAACCTCTCCCAATGATTTTTTCAACTTCAATCCGGGCATCTTTAAGATTGACACCCATCGACTTGAGAACTTTGGCGGCGACGCCAGTTCCCTCCCCGATTAAACCCAGAAGGATTTGCTCCGTGCCGACAAAATTATGCCCTAAGCGACGTGCCTCTTCCTGGGCTAGCATGATCACCTTAATGGCTTTTTCTGTAAAGCGTTCAAACATGGCGTATTTCCATCACCTGTTGCGTGCCCGTGTACGCTGATTCTAGCATAGGAGACTTGTCAGGCTGTCTCTTATACGACAACCTGTCTATTTTTTTGGGGAAGCTGGGGGAGCTGGGGGAGCTGGGGAAGCTGGGGGAGCTGGGGGAGCTGGGGAAGCTGGGGGAGCTGGGGAAGCTGGGGGAGATGGGGGAGATGGGGGAGCTAGGAGACAAAATTTCTATTGCCTATTGCCTATTGCCTATTGCCTATTGCCTATTGCCTATTACCTGTTATTTGACCAATCACAGATAACTAAATAGTTGCCAACCCTGACGGGTTAAGCGGGAGACGATTTGTTCATAGCGTTCTTGCAGGATTTGCTCAAATTCCGGTTGTTGTAACCCTTTGCGCCACAGAATTAGGGCATCTTCACCCGTATCTTGGTAATATCCTCGACGTCGTCCGGCTGGAATAAAATCAAACTTTTGATAGAGAGACAGGGCGGCGTGATTCGAGGGTTTGACTTCTAAGGTTGCCCACTCCAACTGACGCTGTTTCGCGTCCTTGAGTAAGGCATACAGTAAAAATTGCCCCAGTCCCTGATGTTGGTAGTTGGGATGCACCGCCAAAATCGTAATATGCGCTTCCTCCAGAATTGACCAGTAACAACCTAAACCCACTAAGCCATTCGGTAAAGGGGGGGACGTGGGTAAATTTTCCCCCGGTGGATTTTTTGGCATAACCCCATCTGAATGGCAACCCCATGGTCGCTTATCCCAACCGTTGTGGGCTTCTAAAACCAGTAATTGACTATTCGGGCTATTTAACTCACGTTCGTAGCCCGATCGCGTCCACAGCCCGCCAAAACATACTTGATCCAGATCCACCGCCGCATTCAGTTGTGCTGTGGTTAGCGGCTTGATCTCTAAGACAGTCACAGCACTCAATTGTACACTAAACTAACGGACGCTTTTGGTGTACCTGCCCATATTCATCGCAAAGATAATCACGACATTATGCTATTGACTGACTCCACTCAGGTGCAAAACTCTGGACAGCGATATCTTGCCGCGAATGCTAATCCCGATAGTCGCTCCCCGAATCAAGAACTGTTGCCGCTTACAGCGACGGTTAACAGCCAGGATTGTCTGGAAATTGGGGGGTGTGATGTTAAAGATTTAATCGAGGAATTTGGTTCTCCCCTCTATATCTTAGATGAAGTCACAGTAAGAACGGCTTGCCGCCAGTATCGGGATGCTTTTGCTCGTTATTATCCCGGTGATACCCTAGTGCTGTATGCCTCAAAAGCCTGGAATTGTTTAGCCGTTTGTGCGATCGCGGCATCGGAAGGTTTGGGTATCGATGTTGTCTCCGGAGGCGAACTCTACACGGCATTAGAAGCCGGAGTCCCAGCCGATAAGTTATATTTCCACGGCAATAACAAATCTATCGCTGAACTCCAGCTTGCGATTGAAAACCAATGCACGATTGTAGTGGATAATCAGTTGGAGTTAGAAACTCTGGCAGATTTGGCACAAAAAACCTCTCCGGATACCCAGGTGCGGATCATGATTCGGATTACCCCGGGGATCGAGTGTCACACCCATGACTACATTCGCACAGGACACCTAGATAGCAAGTTTGGTTTTGATCCCCACACGCTAGATAACGTTTTTACCTTCATTAGCCAAAACCCTATTCTCGACTGTATTGGGTTACACGCTCACATTGGCTCACAGATTTTTGAGCGTCAACCCCACAAAGACCTCGGGGCTGTCTTGGTCGATTATCTCCAGAAAGCCGCTCAGTTCAATCTATCCATTCAAGAACTGAATGTCGGCGGCGGTTTAGGAATTCGCTATACCGAAGACGATGATCCCCCCACGATAGAGGCTTGGGTTAAGGGCGTTTGTGAAGCCGTGGTTAATGCCTGTAACCAGCAGCAGTTACCCTTACCCCGGTTATTATCCGAACCCGGGCGATCGATTATTGGACCGGCTTGTGTAACGGCGTATACCATCGGCAGTCGCAAGGTGATCCCCCAAACGCGAACCTATCTGGCGGTTGATGGGGGGATGTCCGATAATCCCCGTCCGATTACCTATCAATCGGTTTATCGTCCGGTGGTAGCTAACCGTATGTCAGCACCGATAACCGAAACCGTCACGATTGCGGGTAAACATTGCGAATCCGGGGATATTTTACTCAAAGATGCCCAATTACCCGAAACCCAGCCAGGGGATCTGCTGGTGATTATGGGAACCGGGGCATACAACTACAGCATGGCGTCTAACTATAATCGTGTACCTCGACCCGCAGCGGTGTTAGTGAAGGATGGAACGGCTGAATTAATTGTGCAGCGAGAAACCTATCAAGACTTAATCCGCTTCGATCATTTACCGAAACGACTGGTATCTCAGGATTAGGGATTAGGGAGCCATGTAGAGACGTAGCATGCTACGTCTGGAAGATGGGGGAGCCCAGGACGAATAACGAATGACAAATGACAAATGACAACTCCCTACTTAATCTCGTTACAATCAAGCCAGAGTCACCCTCTCAGTTGCTAAACGTTTAATTAAGTTCAATGCCTGCGTCGTCGTCGGGTTCTTTTCCTGACTCTGGCTGGGTTCAATCCTTATTGCTGCACAGCATTGATGTCGGATTGGTTCTAGCCCTCACCTATATGGTTCTCCTCATTATCGGAGAGCGTCGTACCTTATGGATGGTTCGAGGGCTAATCGTCTTGATGCTAGCGGCAGCGGTCAGTAATCGACTAGGATTGACCCTGTTGAGTTTCGTGTTAGAAAAATTGGTGGTTGGTTCGGCTGTGGCGATGGCTGTCATCTTTCAGTCAGAATTTCGCCGCTTTCTCGAACAAGTCGGGCGGGGGGAAATTATGCAGTTATTTCAATCCCAACGCCGCCCTATCCCTAAAGCAGATAGCGTTATAGATGAAATTGTCGATGCGGTTAAAGAATTATCCCAAAATCGGATTGGCGCATTGATGATTATGGAGACCAATGGCACCATTGACGAGCGAGATTTTTCTGTGCCGGGGGTACAGTTGAATGCTGAACTGTCGAAAGAACTGCTGCAAACCATCTTCCAGACGACCACCTTACTCCATGATGGGGCTATATTAATTCGGGGGTCTCGCGTAGCTGCAGCAGGCGTGATTTTACCTCTGTCAGAGCGAACTGCCTCACGACAGCTTGGCACGCGCCATCGAGCCGCGATGGGCATTACGGAGCGAGTCGAAAATTGCCTTTGTATCGTTGTATCAGAGGAAACGGGTTCTATCTCATTAGCAGAACGCGGTGGACTCAATCGACCCTTAACCAGTAGTAAACTCAAAGAACTGTTAGAGGCTCGATTTTCAACGGTGGTTGACCGTGAGGCAGTTGCTCCCGGTTTACGCAGTTTAGGTCGCCAAGTGAAGTCTCAAGGACGGCTACTCATTTCACGTTTACTTCGTCTGCCGTCATCCACGTCCCGCAAAAAGAAATGACTATTATTATCCAACTATTATGCAAACGATACTAAAAGAATTACCAAGCGATCTCGACCAGGAACGTCTACCCAAACATGTGGCGGTGATTATGGATGGTAATGGTCGTTGGGCAAAACGTCGAGGCATTCCTCGGATTATGGGTCATCGCCGAGGCGTAGATACATTAAAACGGTTATTGCGCTGTTGTGATGATTGGGGTATCCAAGCCCTGACCGCTTATGCTTTTTCGACGGAAAACTGGGGGCGTCCTATCGAAGAAGTGGAGTTTTTGATGACGCTGTTTGAGCGGGTATTAATGCGAGAACTCCAAGAGATGATGGAGGAGAATGTTCGCATTCAGTTTGTGGGGAATTTAACGGCATTACCGCCATCCCTACAAAACCAAATTGAACGGGCGATGACTCAAACGCAAAAGAATACCGGGATTCAATTTACTGTTGCCACCAATTACGGGGGACGGGAAGAGATTTTGCAGGCTTGTCGGGCAATTGCGACTCAAGTTCAGCAGGGTGAGATTCAACCGGAGGAAATTGACGAAACGCTGTTTTCTCGCCATTTGTATACTGCCAATATTGGTGATCCGGATTTGCTGATTCGCACCAGTGGAGAGATGCGGTTGTCCAATTTTCTCCTCTGGCAAATGGCTTATGCGGAATTTTATATTACCGACGCTTTTTGGCCCGATTTTGATCGAGAGGCATTTCATCAAGCTTTGATTGCTTATCAGAAACGGGAACGGCGATTTGGGAAGGTTTGAGATTTAAGTGTTGAGTTTTATAAGCCAATCCGCCTTTTAAACCCCTTTGTCCCTTAGCGGTTTTTGCCTATTTTCTGTAGCCTGTAGCCTGTAGCCTTGTTTAAGGGCCAGAGAAAACCGCTGCTTCTACATCTTCGCGACTGAGGGAATACTTGAAAGAACGCATAATGTCACGTTGTCCTTCTGCGGCATTAATGTAGCGCACGGCTAATTCCTCAACGTCCAGGCAAAGTTCGGCTTGCCAATTTGGTCGTTCTACACGCCAGCAATTGAGTTCATTGCTATCTTGCTGACATCCTTGAGAACGGAGCCAATTTTCGATTTCTGGAAGAGGATGGTTATAGAGGGGAGTATCAGATGAAGGCAGTACCATAGACATTTTTACAGGTTGAGGGATGAAACAGAAACAGGGGGTAACGGTGGATTAGATGGAGGGAAAAAAGGGGTTCGGAGGTCGATATCGTGGGATTGGCTGTAGTTGAGTTATCGGTGGAGTGGTGACTCGACGGGATAGAGATGCCCCAGAAACTTGCAAAGCATTGTCTCCTCGGGTTAAGCCAATCACAATTGCCAGGAGTAAGCATCCCACGAAGGTTATCCCCAAAATAAATAGGGCAAATAACTCGCCAGCGGAGAGCGGACGATCCGTGGGGTCAAGGTAAGCCGAGGATGAATGCTCAATTCGCGATCGCCCGACAGGATGGTTCAATCCAGGTGGAGGTTGAATAACACTGACGCGAGAATAGCGAATAGTTTGATCATACAGGATGCGCCGTTCCGGATTACTCAGAGTCGCATACGCTTCATTAAGCTGTTGGAACTTCGTCTTAGCGGTTTCCTTTGGCAAGTCCGTGGTATCGGGATGGTAGCGTTTACTCAGTTCCCGATAGGCACGACGGATATCGAGAACAGATGCACTGGGATGTACCCCCAGAATCCCATAATAGGTTATGGGTTGTAGCTGTTTGCTCGTCCTAGTCTTCTGTTTTACCCAGTCTTGAGCCATCCTAGCTGGTCTAAAAAGCGGTTTTTAACATTTTACGTGATCGCTCTCAGTTGGTGAGCCGATGGCAGAGATTAGGATTGGCAATGCCATCCGGTAGACTAACGGTTAGCTGTCTGGGATCTAATGGACGTTTATGAAACAGTATGATGAGTATTTATACTTAAAAATCCCGAAATCTACATAATTTAAAGGTTTCCACGTTCCATATCTGGCAATCAGCCATTAGAATAATGCAGTGAAACTTCGAGCCGGTGGGTGTTTCAGGCATTTTTCCCTGATGCCTCCGGTTCTTGGGGTCAAATACTGAACTCTAAACCAATAGGTTAGAGTAAGCGTTGACCTACGATTCACGCAGAAATAAGGAGATTTATGATGAACAAGGGCGAATTAGTGGATAAAGTGGCGGAAAAAGCTGCTGTGACCAAAAAACAAGCGGATGCGGTGTTAACGGCGGCATTGGAGTCGATTATGGAAGCTGTCTCTGAGGGCGATAAAGTCACCTTAGTGGGCTTCGGTTCCTTTGAATCGCGGGAACGTAAAGCCCGTGAGGGACGCAACCCCAAAACTGGCGATAAGATGGAAATCCCAGCGACGAAGGTTCCGGCGTTTTCGGCGGGGAAGTTGTTTAAGGAACAAGTTGCCCCTCCCAAGTAAGGGTGTCGTCAAAACCTGTTGGTGAAGATAAGAGACAAGGGAGAGACGTAGTTAGTATGCTACGTCTCTACCAACGGCTGATTTTAAGGAGAACCGATCCTTGAAACGACCCATTCACGGGGGAAATCTAGCCTGGGCAGCGGCGCGGGCAGGTTGTTCCCCTTCCCTGATTCTGGATTTTTCGGCGAGTATCAATCCTTTGGGACCGCCAAAATCGGCGATCGCGGCGATTGCGTCCCATCTGGATAACTTAGTTGCCTACCCTGCACCGGATTACTACCCGTTACGGGTGGCTCTGAGTCAACTCCATCCCCCGGTGAACCCTGACTGGATTCTACCGGGAAATGGCTCGGCTGAGTTATTAACCTGGGCAGCCAGGGAACTCTCAGAACGAGAAGAAACGATTATCCTAACTCCAGCCTTTAGCGACTACCAACGGGCGCTGAGGGCGTTTAATGCCAGAATCAGGGAATGTCTTTTATTTGGGGCAGATGGGGAGACGGGGAACAATGTAGAAACGTGCCATGGCGCGTCTGGGAAATGGGTAGATGAGGGAGTTCTCTCAACACCCACTCAGGGCGGGTGTTGTCCAACCGTGATCATCAATAGCCCAAAGAAAATTCCTCAACCCGCCCCGACATTGCCGCTGGTTCCTGGCAAAAATCAGGGTTTGCTGCTGAATAATCCCCATAATCCCACGGGTCAATTATTTGACAAAGCTAGCCTGCTGCCTTATTTGCAGCAATTTGCCCTAGTGGTTGTGGATGAAGCCTTTATGGACTTTTTGCCACCGGATCAGCAGCACAGCCTGATTCCTTTGGTGCAGGATTATCCAAATCTGGTCATTTTGCGATCGCTCACCAAATTCTACAGCCTCCCTGGACTCCGCCTCGGTTACGGTATCGCCCATCCTGAACGCCTAAAACGCTGGCAACAGTGGCGTGACCCCTGGTCTGTCAACGTCTTGGCTGTCGCGGCGGCTATCGCTGTGGTGCAGGATCAAGACTTTCAACACCAAACTTGGGACTGGCTACCCACCGCGCGATCGCACCTGTTTCAAGGGTTATCATCGTTACCAGGGTTACATCCCTATCCCAGCGCGGCTAACTTTTTGCTGGTCAAGTCAGACTACTCCTGTTCCCAACTTCAGGAACACCTACTCAAGCACCACCGTATTTTAATTCGGGATTGTTTGAGCTTTCCGGAATTAGGCGATGGTTATTTTCGAGTCGCGATTCGCACCCAAGCCGATAACCAACGTTTATTAGAGGCTCTACAATCCGTTATAAATTATAAATTATGAATTCCCTATTCCCTATTCCCTATTCCCTATTCCCCATTGCCTATTGCCCATTGCCTATTCCCCATTGCCCATTGCCTATTGCCCATTGCCCATTGCCCATTGCCCATTGCCCATTCCCCATTCCCTATTCCCTATTAAATGACAAATGACGAATGACTATGACCTTATTGTAATTGGTAATAGCAAGGCTGGCGCTTATGCTGCCCTGGTTGCGACTCAATTGAAGGCTCGTGTTGCCCTGATTGAGCCGGAAAACCTCCCGATCAACTGGTTAGGTCGAAAAGCGCTTTACAATCAGGCATTGATACAGGTGGGTCGGGTTCTTCAGCAAGTACGGGATGCACCTAATTTTGGAATTTATCCAGCTATAACTCCCTCAATTTTTGATACTCCTGAATTAAAAAAGCAGTTACTCAAAAAATCAGAAGACGCTGGGGAAAAAGGTAGAGACGCGCCATGGCACGTCTTGGAGTCAACCCCCTATCTTCCTACTGTACAACTTACTGAAGCAATGGAATGGGCAGACATGGTGGTTTCTACCTGTTCTGAAGCCACGTCTCCAGCAATTTTGGCATCCTTCGGTGTAGATGTAATTTCTGGCAATGGAGAATTTTGCCGTCTACCTCACTTGGGTTTTGTTGTCAATAACCGCCGTTTACGAGCCAGAGCCTATTTGATTGCAACGGGTTCTTGTCCAGACATTCCTAATATTGATGGGTTAGATAAAATGAGTTATTGTACCCCAAGAGATGTCTGGCAGCATATAGCAACCTATCAGGGTAGATTGAAAGGCAAAGTTATCGAGGCGGATTGGACTGATACCGTTCCTCAAGCAACCGATAAGGTAACGAAACCTACCCCTCAAGGAAAACCGGAGAACCCAGAACAAACCCATCCATTTCAGTTACAGAAAAAGTGGCTAATTGTTGGTAGCACTCCCAATGCTGTCGAACTAGCGCAAACATTAGCACGGCTAGATTGTCAGGTGACATTGGCGGTAAGTGAAGCTGAGATTTTTCCCCAAGAAGACTCAGAGGCGTCGCGTCTGGTGCAAGCCCAATTAGAAGCCGAAGGAATTCGGGTTTTGACTCAAAGTCCGGTGACTCAGGTCAGGTGGATTGAAGGGAAAAAATGGGTGCAGGCGGGAAATCGGGCAATTGAAACCGATGAAATTTTGTTGGCGACGGGTCAAACCCCTAATATTGAATCGTTAAATTTAGCAGGAGTTGGGGTTAAGTTTTCCCAAAAGGGGTTGAAACTCAACCCAAAATTGCAAACCACGAATCCCCACATCTATGCTTGTGGTGATGTGATTGGCGGTTATCAATTTGATCATATTGCTGAATATGAAGCCAGTATTGCGATAAAAAATGGTTTATTTTTTCCCTTATGGACAGTAGATTATCAGGGGATTCCGTGGGCAATATTGACTGATCCAATTTTAGCACGGGTGGGCTTAACCGAAGCGCAAGCCAGACGCCGTTATCGGAAAGAGGTTTGGGTGGTGCGACAGTATTTCAAAACCTTGGATAAGGCACAAATTTTAGGGGAAACAACTGGGTTTTGTAAGCTGGTAGTGCGTCGGAATGGGATGATTTTAGGCGGATTAATTGTGGGTGCAAATGCCGATGAATTGATTGGTGCGATCGCGCTGATGATTCGCCATAAAATTAAGCTGGGGTCACTGGCTAAAATGCCGCCAGCTTCGCCTACATTGTCAGAGATTCTTTATAAAACAGCACAGGAATGGCAACATCAACGGTTAGATCGGAATCAGATGGTACAAAATCTGCTGGAATGCTTTTTTAACTGGCGGCGGAAATGGTAAAAACACAGATTACACAGAGGGGATGACAGTTTCGAGAACACTGAATAGTGGGGACACTGATTACACAGAGAACTTAATAATCTCTTTCAAAATTGAATCATCTTTTCGCCATTGATACCAAATCCGCCTTTATTACCCCCTTTCGAGGTGGCGATTGAAATCGCTGCTACACAAACAAAGTCCGCCTACGCGGACTAGATTATAATGGGGGTAGCTAACCCGGATTTGGTATAAGAACTATAGCAGTAGACACATCGATTAGGACAAACGAACTATTGTAGAGACGCGCCATGGCGCGTCTCTACCAAATGATGCTTATACAACTTTTTTGTAGAACGATTCTAAAGCGGTTAAACCTGTGCGGTCATTATAAAGTCGATGATGGTTTTGATAAATCTTATTTACAATATCCTGTCGCCAGTCGCTGTCTAAACCTAGTCCCACGGCGATCTCAATATAATCAGCTTCATTATCGGCAATTGTTTCCGTAATTCCCATCATTTTTAATATACCAGAGGCATGACGACCACGCATAAATTCACCCGGACAGGTTACCACAGGTAAACCGCAAGCAATTGCTTCTAAGGTGGTATTTCCCCCCGACCAACTCAAGGTATCTAGAAAAATATGGGAGACTAAATTAAGATTGATATAACTCACCCAGTTCTGTTTGGGCAAAATTCTACAGTAATCTTCATGATTGAGACCAACCTGAGCAAATGCTCGTTGCAGACGGGCTTGGAATTGGGCAGTAATCCGGGAACTGGGAGAGGCAATAAAGACAAATTGGGCGTGGGGAACTCGTTGTGCAATGTGGGCGAAAATAAAGTCAAACTGGGGCAGATATTTAAATAAGGATTGGCACGATAGATAAATAATGGCATCTTCTCGAAGCTGAAAGTCAGATCGGGTTTTGGTTGGGGTTGGTATTGATGGCTTTTCGTAATAAATACCGATATTGGGCAGCCGAATCAGTTGTTCGCTATAGTGATGTTGAGCCTTTTCTGGTTCCATTAATTCACTGGATAAAAAGTAATCAATGGTGGGTAAACCTGACGTTACTGGATGCCCCCAGGTTACGCATTGCACTGGGGCTAGCCTTAAGCCAGCGATGAGACTGGTTAAGCCATCCATGCTGATATCGGTAAATACCAGGATATGGGGTTGATCAGCGCGGATTTGTTGGCAGACGGCATCTAAGTCGCCATAATGGTGATAAAATTTATCACTATAGGTTTTGAATTTTTCTGTCATCACGTCGGTTTTATGACCGATGTGGTAGGTATAAATTTCAAAGTTTTCTTTGTCGCTATGTTTGATCCAGCCTAAGGTTAATTTACCCACGGTATGTCCGCGAAAATAAGCCGAAATATAACCAACCCGGATCTTATCGGTGGGACGAAGTGGGGGTAAGGATAGAGGTGTTGTCCATTGGGGATAATGGGAAGCCATTACTTGATCAACTAAGGTTCCATATTTCCGTTGTACGCCTCGGTCATTTAATCCCTGATACCCTAGGTAGAAACTAAAGGCATGTTTGGCTAATGCTTTTACGGTCTGTTTTCTCTGAACAGGGGTATAGGAGGCGAGTTGTTGCTGCAAGGAATTGAGTCCCTGGCAAAAGTGTTGACGCCAGAGGGCAATCTGTTTCTGATTGTCGTAGAGAATAGGTAAGACGAGTTGACTCTGCCATTGCGCTTCCATTAAGTCTGGTTTAAATTGAAAGGCTTTTTGGAAGTAGGGAATTGCTTCATCGACTTGGTTTTGACGGGCTAAGGCAAGTCCCAGGTTGTGGTTGGCTTCGGGATGATTGGCATTCAGACGCAAGGCTTGTCGTAAATAATGTGTGGCTGACTCGAACTGATTCTGGGGTAATAATGTGCAACCGATGCCCACATAAGCCTTGAGAAATTGCGGATCTAGGGTTAAGGTTTTTTGATAATGGCTGAGGGCGTCCTTGAATTGAGCGTGTTCGAGGAAGGCATTGGCTAAGTTATAGTGGGCTTCTGGGGTGTTAACGTGGAAGAAAATTGCCTGCTGGTAATAGAAAATCGCTTCTTTAAGTTGACCCAAGAGGTGCAGGGATTCGGCGAGTTTGAGATAAGCTTCCCCATAGTTGGGCGCTAGGGTAACTGCCCAACGAAAGGATTGTATAGCGGCGTTGAGTTGCTTGTACTGAATTAAGGCATTGCCCAGGTTATAGTACACGCCAGGATTATTGGGTTTGTTGGCAAGGGACTGTTGGTAATGGGCGATCGCACGTTCACTATCTCCCTGTTCTAACAGAGCATTGGCTAAGTTACAGTGTACCTCTGGATCATTGGGATTGAGTTCCAGTGCCTTTTGATACTGTTCAATCGCCGCCGCTAGATTACCCTGCTGTTTGAAGGCATTGCCTAAGTCGTAATAGGTTGAACTGTGATTGGGCTGAAGCGCGATCGCTCTTTGGTAGTAGGGAATGGCTTGAGTTAACTTCCCAGAAGCGTGTAGCGCCGCCGCTAGGCTGTAGTAAATTTCGGCATAGTCGGGGATGAGAGCAATCAATTGTCGATAATAGGCGATCGCTTCATCAAGTCGCCCCCGTTGGTGAGCAATTGTACCTAGGATATGCAGCGCTTCCGTGGAATCCGGTTGCTCTTGCAGAATTTGGCGACAAAGCCATTCAGATCGATGGAAGTCACCCGTCTGGTATGACTCGAAGGCGGTAATCAGGGTATCGGAGATCGGACTCATACAGAATGCCTACTGGAGTGGCGATAGGTTTGAGGGTAAGGCAGAAACTATTTTGCGATTTTATCGAGTTTTTTACTTTTTGAGTTTAACTTGGCAGATGAACCCGAAAATAAAGGGCTGTTTGAGGGTGTAAGGGCGATTAACGCCCAGAACTAGATAAACAACCCGATTACTCCGGTAAGACGGTTGGACAATTCGGAAAATCTGAAGAGGAAATGTTATGAAGCTGAAGATTGTCGTTTTTTCACTGCTATTGGGTTTGGCATCATTGTTGGGTGCTTGTCAAACTGAGACGCCGACAGAGACTATAGACGAGTCAGCTCCCGCCGGGGAGACTGAGACTATGCCTGGGGAAGAAGAGGTAGAAACCGAGGCAATACCTGGAGAAGAAGAAGAGATAGAAACCGAGGCAATGCCTGGAGAAGAAGAGGTAGAAACCGAGGCAATGCCTGGAGAAGAAGCTGAGGAAGAAATTGAAGGAGAAGTTGAAGAAGAAGTTGAAGAAGAAGTCGAAGAAGAAGCTGAGACTACGCCATAACCCTAAATGATCAGGGTGTGAACAGCTTACCTTGGGAGTAACAGGTCATAGAAACAGGTGTCAGCGATGAGACTTTTACTCGTGGAAGACGATGAGCGGATTACCGATGCTCTAGAAGAAGATCTCACCGATCAACATTATGCGATCGATGTGGCGCACGATGGAGAGGAAGGGTTAAATCTCGCTGATTCTGTCTCCTATGACTTAATTTTGCTCGACATTATGTTACCTAAAATCGATGGGATTACACTTTGTCGGCGACTACGCTCCCAAGGCTGTAGCACTCCGATTCTGATGCTAACGGCTAAGGATACAATTACGGATAAGGTGGTGGGATTGGATGCCGGAGCTGATGACTATTTGGTTAAACCCTTTGACTTAGAAGAGTTATCTGCTCGCATTCGCGCCTTACTACGTCGGGGTGTTTCCACCGCCCCCCCGGTATTGGAGTGGGGTAAGCTACGATTAGATCCAAGTACCTGTGAAGTGTTTTATGAGGATAACCTTCTATCGCTTTCACCTAAAGAATATTCGTTGTTAGAATTTTTTTTACGTCATGGTCGCCGTGTGTTTAGCCGCGCTCAAATTTTAGAACATCTTTGGCCCTTTGAGCGACTCCCGGAAGAAGCGACGGTTAAAGCCCATATCCGCAGTTTACGACAGAAACTGGAAGCTGGCGGCGCTCCCAGTGATTTGATTGAAACGGTTTATGGTTTGGGTTATCGTTTGAAACAGTGATTGGGAATTGGGAAAGATTTATAATTCAAACATCATACAGGGCGGGTTGAGTTCAGTTAGAGGTTTTCTCCTCAACGTTATCGGTACAACCCGCCCCTACAATCGGTCAGGGCGGGTTTTGAATAAATGTTATCATCCATAGTGAAACGAAAGCACATAAACCCGCCCCTACACAGTCAAAACTCAGACGTAGGATGCTATGTCTATACAGTTCTTAGAATGTTTCAAGGTTTACGCTGGCGTCTATTGTTGTCTTACCTAACGGTAATGGCAGCAATTTTAAGTCTTTTTGGCACGGGAGTTTATGTCTTTGTTAGCCGCAATCTTTATTACCAACTGGATAAAAAACTATTAACTCTGGCTCAAGCCGCCGCCGCCTCGTTTACGCCTGTGAAAATGAAGGGACCTCAATATCTCAATCAAGTGGATGCGGTTCCCTGGCGCGATATTTTTAATCGGGATCAGCAAAGCTTAGAATGGTTTGATGCCAAGGGTCAACTGTTGGCAAGTCGAGGTGCTTTAGAGTTAGAATCTCGACTCCGAGTCGGTTCTCAAACCCAAGAGGAGAAGCAAAAGCCCAGACAGGTTCGCACCTACACCATTTCGGTGTTTAAAGATGGCTCAACCCCCAATCAGCCTTCTCTAGAAGGGTATATTCGCGCCTCGCAATCGATGGAGGATATTCAAATCGTCCAACGCCAACTGCTGTGGGGATTGGGAATGGGCGGTGTGATGGGGTTAGGTTTAGTGGGTTTGGGCGGATTGTGGTTGACCCAGAAAGCTGTGGAGCCAATTGAGCAAAGTTTTCAGCAACTTAAACAGTTTACCGCCGATGCGTCTCATGAGTTACGCAGTCCTTTAATGGCGATTAAAGCCTCGGTTGATGTGATGCGAAATCATCCGGAACGAATTCATCCCAAGGATGCGAAAAAGTTAGCGGCGATCGCCAGTGCGACGGATCAGATGAGTCACTTATCAGAAGACTTACTTTTTTTAGCGCGAAATGATAGTAAAGTGTCAACGCCTAGCCGTGACAAAAGTATAATCTCTCTGAATCAGATTTTACAGAATTTGCTGGAGTTATTAGAACCGTTTGCCCAAGAGAAAGAGGTGACACTCCAGTCTCAATGGTTAGCAACGGTTTCTGTGCTTGGGAATGAATCACAACTGAGTCGTTTATTTTGTAACTTGCTGGAAAATGCGATTCAATACACGCCGACGAAAGGGACAGTAGACCTGATTTTGGCGAAAACGAATCGCTTTGCTATTGTGAGTATAAAAGATACCGGAATTGGGATTGAGCGAGAACAGTTACCCTTTGTGTTTGATCGCTTCTGGCGGGCGGACAAAGCCCGTTCTCGGCGCGAGGGGGGGACAGGGTTGGGTTTAGCTATTGCGGCTGCGATCGCCCAGCGTCATGGTGGGAAAATCACGGTGACGAGTGAAATTGGAGTAGGAAGCTGTTTTCAGGTGCGTTTACCCGCCGTTTAATACTAAATCCGCCTTTGTTACCTCCTTTTTGCCACGGCGATTAAAATCGCTGCTATACAAACAAAGTCCGCCTACGCGGACTAAATTATAGCGGAGGTGGGAAACCCGGATTTAGTATAACTGACAATCTTATCCAGAGTTTTTCCGAATGTAGGGGCGGGTTTCACTATTATCATTTTTTTTCCGCCCTGATGTGACTAAACCCGCCCTAACCAAAGAATAAAATAAAAAGCAGATAAGCTGTCATGCATTTAAATTGGGTATTAGTAGCAAGCAAGATGCTCGCACTATAAGAATTTCGCCCTTATTGATATTAAGTTTTAAATGCCGAATAGCTTACTATAAATTCTGCTATCTACCTTATTGTACTAGGGCGATAATTTAGCTTTTTTGGCACGGTTTTCTTTATACCACTGAGCGACAGCCGGAGACCATTGTTCAAAATGTACATAGAGAAGCTCACAGAACTTCTGCGCCTCTAGTTGAGCATCTTTTTTCCATCGTAAGTCTAAAAGATGCATCAGCGATCGCATATTACAACTGAGGACAAAATTCTGTCTGGCGTCGAAGGGAATCAAGCCTCTAGCATGTTCTTCAGATAAGCCTTCTTCAATTCGTTGCTGATACCGTTGACAAGCTGCTAAACACCACTTGAGATCTTCATTCCGTTGGGCTTCAGAATAGAAATAACGCTTTCCCTGACGGTTTGTATAGTTTCCCACAGGGCGCAGGTAAAATACCTCTTCTATGTCTTGTTTTCCTTGAGCAACATTAATAATTCTCTGTCCAGTATAGCGAAAGGAATTATGAACCACCATTCCATTAGCGACAAAGTTATGCCATTGACCGTCTACCTCTAAGTCATAGGTCTTATGCTCACCCAGATACTCAACATTAATAACTTTTACAGGATGCGCCTGAATTTTAGTACCAGTAGACTGTAACTGAGATTGCCACTGTAATGGTTCTCTGTTACTAGCCACGGCTATACCATTACACATCACAGAGCAAGACTTTGTTAGTTTGATAACACAGCCATCCGCCGCTGTGACTAAGCCAACGGCATCACCCATTGTCTGCCAACCTGCTGCTGTAAACAAGCGATGATTTACCGTGCAATCAAGGGTTTTACCATCGGCTAAAGTGACTCGGTAAATCGGCTGAATTCCACTATATATTACATCTTTAATAGTCCCCGTTTCAAATAATCCATTGTCTTCATTGAGAACGCGCAAATTCATTTTGCGGATGCGGCTTTTGCCTTTACGTTTATAGTCTTCATCCGGTTCTCTCTTAATTTCTGAGATAGATGTTTGAGGGATAGTTTTTTCACCGTTCGTCCACAGTTCGTACAACTCTCCAATCGTTGTTCTGACTTCTTTGGATGTTTCCCCCTTATCGTTAACAAATGTTACCTCAGTATTAGCCGCCAAACATTGAACATCAAAGCTCACGCCAACTCTATGAGTGCGAACTTGCTGCATCATTGAGTGAGGAAAATAACCAACATTAAACGTAATTTGGGGATGTTCTAAGCATCCATAATGTCCGCGATCACCCGCCAACAAATGCTTAACAATCAGTTCGCCTGACCGTTGCTCGGGGGGCCAGCGATCGCGGCTATCCCAAACATAATCTTCTGAATAATCTTGATGCATTGCCGCCCAAACCACTTGTTGCGGATTGGGGGTAGCATTAATTACATCGATACAGAATCGTTCCACTTTGCTATTCCCTCAATATCAATCCAAATCTTACCAAATTTAAATACATCAAAATTCAAAAGCATTACACATTTAAAATAACGGAATGGATTTTGCCGTTAAATTGGGCGCAAGCCTTGCGCCCCTACATTTTTTGGACATAAGCGTTATCTATATTAATTAGATGTATTCTGTCAAGATATGCGAGGTTATATCGTGATTATACCGACTCACACTGGTCAAACTAATGATCAAACTTTGGAAAAAACCACCTTTTCCGGCTGATCTTGATATTTCCCTTTACGTTGCTCATAAGTCACCGAACATAGCTCGGATTCAAAAAAGAGCAATTGGACGATCCCCTCATTGGCATAAATCCGACAATCAGCGGGAGAACTATTGCTAACTTCCAAGGTTAAATGACCCCGCCAACCTGCTTCTGCTGGAGTTAGATTGGCAATGATACCGGCTCTGGCATAGGTACTTTTCCCAATACACAACACGGTGACATTTTCTGGCACTTCAATGCGTTCCAATGCTACGCCAAGACCATAACTATGTCCAGGAAGAATAAAATAGTCTCCCTGTTGATCATGATGTAATTGAGTCGGTTCTAAGTTTTCCGGATTAAAGTTCTTTGGATCAACGACTGTACCCGGAATATGCCGAAAAATACGAAACTCCACGGGTGAAAGCCGGATGTCGTAGCCAAAGCTGCTCAAACCATAGGAGATAACATGTAGCGCGTCAACACGGCGAACTAACTTTGGCTCAAAAGGTATAATCATACCCTTGTCAGCCATTTGAGTTATCCAGGTATCGTTTTTAATCATCGCAAGTCATTATAGCCAGTTTAATAGGATAACCTAAATAGCCGCCAATTGACTGATTTTATTTGGAAGTTGCCAAATATTCACATAACAACGGTACAACATTATCAAACCATCGCAGTTGCGCTCCACTCCAGGCATTGGTTTTAGAGGTGGCGAGCATGGCTCGCCCGTATGCTTTTCCTTTCTCAGTGAGTCGTCGCTCTCTGGAACCAGGTTTTGTCCATTCCTGAATGCCTAATTCATGGAGTGCGGCGTTGACTTGAGCCGCTTTCACTTTCCGTCCTAATTGCTCTGACACCTTCTCAGCCACTTGGGAGGCGATCATCCCAGATGGTTCCTCAACCGAATGAGTGACTAAAAGCTGCTGTGCTTCGTTGGCTGCACTGGCTAAAGCCGGAAAACGCTGGGTGAGTACATTCAATTTCCACGACGCGATCGCCCGTTGATCCAATCCCGCTTCTTCTAACCACTTGGCGATTAACCGTAACCCCTGATCCAATTGCTGGAGGTCATTATCGAGGGGAAATTCATCGGTTTGGGGTAATTGTGCGATCGCACCTTCGATGTCTTTGGGATAGGGAGTCTCAACTGACTCGATATCACTGGCTGTTTTAATTTGGAGAGTCTCTAAGGATGTGGAATTTGCCGCTTCCACCAAAGCCTTTGCCGTCTCATTCCCCGCATCCGCTTGATATTGCCAAAATGCTACGGCTGCATCCCAGGATGATAACGCGATCGGTCTGGGTTTGTCCGGAACCACTGTCCTAACCGTTTCTGGCAAGTTGTTTTCGTTTGATTTACAAAACTTTTGCGCTGTCCCCTTGCTTTTACCCACGACTTCGGCGATTTGCCTGTGGGTGAACAATAGACGCTGATCCTGATCAGAGGTTAGCTGATAACCAGAAACCTCAATGTTTCCAAGCTGGAAACGAACCGCTCTCGCTGCCCCTGCCATGTCACTGTACCTTGCGACAAAACACGGTAAACATTGTACAGTCTTCCGGGAGAACCCGAAGTAGGGGCTTGGTTACCAAGCCCCTACTAAGGCTGATGACTAAATACTGTCCTAACCGAATCGGATGCTGGTGTCCTTGACCAATACCCCCTTTGAGAAACTGAACCACCAACACTGGTGTCCCCTGTCCTGCTATTCTCAAGCCTTGGGCAATCACATTGGTAAAAAAGCTGCGCTGGGGACTGGTAAAGACTTGTACCAACCCTTCTAGCGTGTAGGTCAAGGGATGGGTTGAATTAAGGGTAGGAGTTTCTAACTGGGAAACCATAGTCAACTATTAAAGAGCAATGAATCTAATGGACACTGCTCAAGCCTTCCTCGATCAGTGTCTATTGGTCGCTTTAGACAGCTTTTTGGCAGAATTCGCTTTTAACCATGTTGGAGCGATCGCCCAAAGCTGCTATTCCACCGAATCCTTTTGGGCTGGGGATTCTAGCCGTTTACAACTTAACTCAAATCCAACATGTCCTCCCTTTTGCCCGATTCCTACCTACATTGTCACTGTATCACAAAACCCACAAGTACCTCAAGGAACCGTAACGAGAAATTCAATCGATGCAGCGAACAAGATATAGCGTATTTTTTTCAGTGGCATCCCTAATCAAACACCATATCTACAAGTCCGTCAATGACCAATTGGTGCAGGATTTAGCCAAGGATTTGGGAGAGGTGCGTCCGATTGAGTTGCAGATTGTTGGCTATCAACTGGAAACGGAGAAGATTACCACGCGAGAGGACTATCGAAAATATGAGTCTAAGGAGGAATTGGTTGAGGCAGAGTAAATTTTGGTTCGATGCGATACCTTGGTAAGGGCGCAAGCCTTGCGCCCCTACATTTACCTGAGATCCTCCAACAGCCGTGATCAAAGACAGTGCGATCGCGCTACTCTGAAGTGGCGTTCTTATGTTTTACCATGAACTCTATCCTGGTTTTCGGTAGCATCAATATTGATTTAGTTACCAAAACTCCTCGTTTACCCGTCGCGGGTGAAACGGTGAATGGATCTGAATTTTTTACCGCCCCTGGGGGGAAAGGGGCGAATCAAGCTGTCGCCGCCGCACGACTGGGAATGATGACTCACTTGGTTGGGCGCTTGGGAGATGATGCATTTGCCCATCAATTGCTGGCAAGTTTACAAGCCGCAGGTGTGCAAACCGATAAAATTTTGCGCGATACTTCAACAAGTTCCGGTGTAGCTGTGATTTTGGTTGATGAAACGGGCGAAAATCAGATTGTGATTACATCGGGTGCAAATGAACAACTTAATCAAACCGATGTGGAACGCCTCAAACCTCTCTTACCCGAAGCCACCGCGCTACTGATGCAGTTAGAAATTCCCCTACTCGCCGTCATTGAAGCGGCTAGAACTGCCCATGATGCAGGGGTTCCGGTGATTCTTGATCCAGCACCTGCCCAGGATATTCCACCTGAACTGTATACCCTGGTTGATATTATCACTCCCAATCAGATAGAAGCGAGTCAGTTGGTGGGTTTTGCTGTGGATAGTCTGGAAACAGCCAAACAAGCCGCCCCTATTCTCCAACAACGAGGCGTTAAGACTGTAATTCTGACATTGGGGAATCAAGGCGTTTACTGTAGCACCCCATCCGAAAGCTTTTTTGTACCAGCATTTCCGGTTCAAGTTGTTGATACCACGGCGGCGGGTGATGCGTTTAATGGCGCATTAGCGGTGGCGTTGGCACAGGGATTACCGATACAGGAAGCCGTTGTTTGGGGTGCAGCAGCGGGGGCAATTTCGGTTACTCAAGCTGGGGCGCAGCCTTCGCTACCAAATCGCGAAACATTGGCACAGTTTCTAACGGATGTAGAGACGCGCCATGGCGCGTCTCTACACAAACATTCGTCGCGTTTTTTCTAGTTCAAATTAACCACCCGCGACAGCAGGTACAATGCTGACTTCATCGCCATCGCTGAGTTGGGTATTTGTACCATCGAGAAAGCGAATATCTTCGCTATTGACGTAGAAGTTTAAAAAGCGGCGCGGCTTCCCTTGATCATCACACAAGCGCCCTTTAATTCCAGGACAATTAATTTCGAGGGAGTCCAAAAGTTCAGCGACATTGCCAGCGCTGCATTCAATCATTGCTTTATTGTCAGTGAATTTCTGGAGAGTGGTAGGAATTAGAACTTTTACAGCCATAGATTAGGAATCAACAATTAATGGATAGATGTTTGAAACGTGTCCAAGTAGAGAGATAACATAATACCTCTCAAAAGTAGGTTTCCTTTAGTCAAAACTTGGTCAGGGCGGGTTTAGTCACATCTGGGTGCAACAGAAACGATAATAGTGAAACCCGCCCCTACAGAAACGCCATGGTATGGAGACACCTGATGATATTCCAGACGTAGCATGCTACGTCTGGAACATGATTAAACCAAGACTTGTTGCCATTCCAAACGGTCAAGGGTATGCGCCCGTTCTAATGCTCGCTCAAAACTGTCTAATTTGGGTTCAATGGTGAGGGGTTCACCAATATATCCTTGTACCGCTTCTTGGGTTTTGAGTCCATTCCCGGTGATATAGGCAACAGTGGTTTCATCCGGGTTAATTTTTCCAGCTTCCACCAATTTTTTGAGAACGGCAATTGTTGTACCGCCAGCCGTTTCGGTAAAGATACCTTCAGTTTCAGCCAGCAGTTTCATCCCTTCGATAATTTCAGCGTCGGTGACGGATTCAATATTACCGTTGGTTTTCTGGGCGATCTCTAGGGCGTAAATGCCATCAGCAGGATTCCCGATCGCGATCGATTTTGCAATTGTACTCGGTTTTACCGGAGTGACGAAATCCCGTCCTTCCCGGAAGGCTTGGGCAATGGGAGAACAGCCTTCGGCTTGGGCGCCACTGAAACGAACCGCTTTATCCGCCACTAAACCAGTTTTGACGAACTCTTGGAAGCCTTTATAAATTTTTGTGAACAGAGAACCGGAAGCCAAGGGCGACACAATATGATCCGGTAGCTGCCAACCCAGTTGTTCGGCGACTTCAAAGCCCAGAGTTTTTGAGCCTTCTGAATAATAAGGACGCAAATTAATATTGACAAATCCCCAACCATGGGTATTAGCAACCTCACAACAGAGGCGATTGACCTGATCATAGTTGCCTTCTACTGCCATTACGGTGGGGTTGTAGATTAATGTACCTAAGACTTTCCCCGCTTCTAAGTCAGCCGGAATAAATACACAACAATCTAAGCCAGCGTGTGCCGCGATCGCAGCGGTAGAATTAGCTAAGTTTCCGGTACTGGCACAGGATACGGTTGAAAATCCTAATTCTCTAGCTCGGGTTAGGGCTACAGAGACCACCCGATCCTTGAAACTCAAGGTGGGCATGTTTACCGCATCATTTTTAATATAAAGATTTTTTAGACCCAGGCGGCGGGCGAGGCGATGGGATTTGACTAGAGGTGTCATCCCTGTCCCCACATCAATAGGATTATCGGTAGCTACAGGTAGGAAGGAACGATAGCGCCAAATTGAATTCGGACCTGACTGAATTTTCTCCCGGCTAACGTGTTGGCGCAGGGCGTCGTAGTTGTATGTGACTTCCAACGGACCGAAGCAGAACTCGCAAACGTGGATGGGTTGGAGTTCATATTCAGCACCACACTCTTTACAGGTGAGGTTTTTGAATGTGGCAGAGGTGCTGGAGATATGGGGGATAGTTGCCTGGGTCATGATGTGGTTTCTCTCTATTCGTCAACATCTCGCTGATAGTATCACAGCCCAAAACCACCGTCAAATATACCCGACTTTTTTTGTCGGGATTGATTCTGCCGAGGGGGAGATGGGTAAGATGAGGGAGATGGGGGACACCTCGGCTCCGCTCGGTGTGTCAGATGGGGAAGATGAGAGAACTTTCCTTGTCTGTGTAATCAGTGTCAATAAGCTCTCACCTCCCTACCCCTATCTCTCCAATAAATCCGTGAAATCAGTGTTTTGACCAATGACAAATGACAAACACTTCCCTTTATCAAGTCGGTGGGAGTCTGCACAAAGATGCTCCCACGTATGTTCAACGACAAGCCGATCGCGAACTGTATCAAGCGCTCAAACAGGGTGAGTTTTGCTATGTTCTCAACTGTCGGCAAATGGGGAAATCTTCGTTGTTAGTTCAAACCCACCATCGCTTGCAAGCAGAAGGATTCCAATGTGCCACGATTGATATGACCATGATTGGTTCGGAAACGATTACGCCTGATCAGTGGTATAAGGGATTGGTTCTGGATTTAACTCGCAAACTCAAACTATTTAAAAGCGTTAACTTAAAAAAATGGTGGCAAGAGCAAGCGGATATTTCGTTACCGCAGCGATTCAATAAATTTATCGGCGAAATACTGTTAACTCAAGCTCCCGAAAAAAACATCATTATCTTTATCGATGAAATTGATAGCATTTTAAGCTTAAAATTTCCCATTGATGACTTTTTTGCTTTAATTCGCTTTTGTTATAATCAACGCACTCTAGACCCCGACTACAATCGCCTCACCTTTGCCATCTTCGGTGTAGCTACACCCAGCGATTTAATTGCCGACAAAAAGCGCACCCCATTTAATATTGGCAAAGCCATCGAATTGCATGGCTTTCAACTGGACGAAGCCCAACCCTTAACCCAAGGATTCAGCCAACAATTTGCTAAACCTGAAGCCATTATTAAAGAAATATTAGCCTGGACAGGAGGACAACCTTTTTTAACCCAAAAGCTATGTCAACTGGTGCTAGACGTGGCGCAAAATACAGTGAGAGATGATCTAAAAATTCCACCGGGTACTGAAGCCTTTTGGGTAGAATCGGTGGTACGCGATCGCATCATTCAGCATTGGGAGTCTCAGGATGAGCCAGAACACCTGCGTACCGTCCGCGATCGCCTGTTTAGAAACGAGCAACGGGCGAGTCGATTACTGGGGATTTATCAACAAATTTTACAGGGTACTGATATCGCTACTGATGATAGTCGTGAGCAAACAGAATTATTATTATCGGGTTTAGTGGTCAAAGAAGCGGGTGTATTAAAAGTAAAAAATAAAATTTATCCAGCCGTTTTTAACTCAGATTGGGTTGAGAAACAATTAACCAATCTGCGCCCTTACTCTCAAGCCTTAGCCGCTTGGGTAGCATCCAAATTTCAAGATTCATCACGACTCTTGCGGGGACAGGCTTTAAAAGATGCCCAACAATGGTCTCAGGGCAAAAGTTTAAGTGACTTAGATTATCAATTTTTAGCCGCCAGCCAAACCTGCGATCGCAATGAGGTACAACAGCAGATAGAAGCCGAACGCATCAAGGAAGTTGAAGCCCGACTCGTCGCTGAACGTCAGATGGCGAAAAAGCAACGATTACTATTAGCAACCTTTGCCGCAATGTTAGTTATCGTCAGTGGATTAGCCGGGGCAATTCTGGTGCAAAACCGCAAGTTAGCGATTAGTGAAATTGAGGCAATTACTACGTCTTCAGAATCACTATTTGCTCTGGATCAACGATTAGATGCATTAATCGCCGCCCTACGAGCCAAACAAAAAGTACAGGCATTAGGTCGAGTAGACACCCAGACCAAAAAATCGGTTGAAAACGTGCTACGAAAGACAGTGTATGGTGTCAGAGAACATAATCGCCTCTCTGCCCATCGTCAGCAAGTCCATGATGTAAAATTTAGTCCTGACGGTTCAATGATTGCTTCAGCGGGTGAAGATAAAACGATTAAGCTTTGGCAACCTAATGGAACGTTATTAAGGACAATTAAAGGACACAGCGATACTGTCAAAAGCGTAGCGTTTAGCCCCGACAATCAATTAATTGCTTCGGCAAGTAAGGATAAAACTGTGAAACTATGGCGGCGTGATGGCACATTAGTTGCCACACTGAATGGGCATACTAATCAAGTCAATCGTGTCACTTTTAGTCCCAATGGTCAGATGTTAGTCTCTGGTAGTGATGATCAGACAATAAGACTTTGGAAAATTGATCGGACTTGTATGAATTTAGCAGACAAGGTAGATGAGGGAGATAGGGAAGATGAGGGCGGGTTTAGTAACATTAGGGTGACAACAAATGATCAGCGTGAAACCCGCCCCTACACAAAATTTAAAATCATGCCATCGAGGGTTGCAAAGGGTCAAAACCATTCCCTCGAACGAATTGAAGGGTCTCCCAATCCCCAAGAATGCTTTGTTTCTAAAATTATTAAAGGGCATCGCGCAGAAGTTCGCAGTGTAGCCTTTAGTCCTGAGGGTCAATACTTTGCCTCTGCTAGTTGGGATGACACTATCAAACTTTGGACGCCTAATGGGACTTTACTGAAAACTCTCAAAGGTCATCAGGGTGGGGTCAATGATGTACAATTTAGTCCCAATAGTCAAGTTTTGGCTTCAAGTTCGATAGATGGAACCGTCAAACTCTGGCAACCTGATGGACTATTACTGAGAACATTAACCGGACATACGGATGGGGTTTTTGGTTTAGCATTTAGTTCCGATAGTCAAACCCTTGCCTCTGCGAGTTGGGATCAAACTGTTAGATTGTGGCAAACCAATGGAACCGAACTCAGTGTTTTGAAAGGGCATCAAAATGGACTCTGGGCGGTGGCGTTTAGCCCCGATGGTCAAATCTTGGCGTCTGCGAGTTTGGATAGCACCATTAAACTTTGGACACCAGAAAAAACGTTGTTAACCTTTCTCCAAGGACATCAGGATGCGGTTTGGGGTGTTGATTTTAGTCCGGATAGTCAAACTCTAGTTTCTGGAAGTTGGGATGGTGTGATAAAACTCTGGCAACGTGATGGTCAGTTGTTGGAATCTTTTTATGGGCATGATGAAGCCGTGTTTGATGTTGCTGTTGCTCCCCAAGGGAATGCTAATTTTTCCTCTAAAAATGGCATGTTGAACAAGAAAGAAAATACTCAAGGTAATAGCGAAATCATTGAATCCCTGCCAACCAATGAGCTAGTGATTGCCTCAGCCAGTGGAGATCAAACTATAAAAATTTGGCAGGGGAATGGGACTTTATTGAAAACCTTACAGGGACATAGCAACGCTGTTTACGAGGTAGCATTTAGTCCCGATGGTCAGTTACTTGCCTCTGCTAGTAGCGATAAAACCGTCAAACTTTGGACACGAGATGGTAAATTGTGGAAAACTTTAACTGGACATAATGGTGTTGTTGACAGTGTAGCCTTTAGCCCAGATGGTCAGTTGATTGCCTCTGGAAGTCAAGATAAAACGATTAAACTTTGGACAAGGGAGGGCATCTTGTTGAACACCTTAACCGGACATGGTGATAGTATTCTTGGTTTAGCCTTTAGTCCCGATAGTCAGCACCTTGCTTCCGCGAGTTGGGACAATACGATTAAACTCTGGACAAGGGATGGTACATTACTAGCCACTCTAGACGGGCATCGCGATCGCGTCAACGATATTGCATTTAGTCCCGATGGACAACTTCTGGCGTCTGCGAGTTTGGATAAGACGGTTAAGCTGTGGCGCAATGATGGTAAGCTTTTAGTCACCCTAGAAGCCCATGGCGATCGCGTCTATGATGTGACCTTTAGTCCCGATGGTCGCACCCTTGCCTCTGCTAGTGTAGACAAAACGGTCATTTTGTGGGATTTAGAGCGAGTGGTTCAGCTTGATCAGGTTTGGGCGTTTGGTTGCGATTGGGTGGAGGACTATCTGCGGACGAATGTTAACGTGAAGGAACAGGACAAAAAAGTTTGTGACAACGTTCGCTATCCTTAACACCAAAGCTATATTGATTGCAGTAGAGGCGTTCCGGTGGAACGACTGCAACAACTCCATATCCGTAATACACCTGATCCCTTTTGCTATACCATGGTTTTAGGGACTTAATTCAATGCTTTTATAGCTTGTCTTTCAGGTTTTAGCTTGACTGGCTGGATATTTTTTTATCAATACAGTGTGGTTATTCAGAACAACAAATTGATATTTTTATCACTTCGACAATATGGATACTTTGACCAAGTTGGCTAATCGCCATTATTTTGACCAACAACTCGAACAAGAGTGGCATCATTTACATATAGAACAGTCTCCTCTATCTTTAATTTTGTGTGACATTGATTGTTTCAAAACCTACAACAAAATCTATGGCATAGCAGCGGGCGATGAGTGTCTACGACGCATTGCCGATTGCCTACGTCGCTGTGTTAAGCGGACAACAGATATTGTGGCGCGTTATGGGGGAGAAGAATTTGCCATTCTTTTACCTCATACTAATGCCATGGGAGCGTTTCAAGTCGCTGAAAAGATGCGAGAAACAGTCAAATCTCTCGCCATTGAATTTAAACCGCCTAACAGTTTCAACTTACCTGCCTCTGTTGTCACCGTTAGTTTTGGGGTTGCCTGTCTAGTTGAACCCAATAGCGATATTGATACTTTGATTATGGCGGCAAATCAAGCCCTTTATCTGTCTAAAAAACAAGGACGCGATCGCGTTACCCTGAGTTCAGTATGAATCTGACGGTTTATGCACGATCAGCCTAAATATTATATCTAGAGCGGGTTGACAATTAAGTATAAGTGTGCATTGCCTTCAATGCCTCCCCCACTGCCAACAAACCCCTTAAAATGAAAAGACAGCTAATTGTTTAGTTTTGTATAGTAAACTCAGGTATAGAACGATATATGGCTGCTGCCGTTTTAATCGAGAACCTAAAAAAATACTACGGGGATGTCGAAGCCGTGAAGGACATCTCCCTGAACGTCGAACCCGGTGAGATTTTTGGCTTACTCGGTCCGAATGGGGCGGGGAAAACCACGACGATTCGCTGTCTGTGTACCTTAAGTAAACCCGACGCGGGTAAGATTGAGGTATCGGGAATTTCTGCGATCGCCAATCCTAGAGCCGTCCGTCGCCGCATCGGTTATGTCGCCCAGGAAGTGGCATTAGACAAAGTGTTGACAGGGCGCGAGTTACTGCAACTGCAAGCGGATTTATATCACCTACCCAGCAGCGTTGGCAAAGAGCGGGTCAATACCATGATAGAGGTGTTGGGCTTGCAGGACTATGCCGATAAAAAGACGGGAACCTACTCCGGCGGAATCCGTAAGCGTCTGGATTTAGCCTCCGGCTTACTCCATAAACCCGATGTGTTAGTTCTGGATGAACCCACCGTGGGACTGGATATCGAGAGTCGAGTCGTGGTGTGGGAGTTCCTGCGTCAACTGCAAAAGGCAGGTACGACAATATTTATTACCAGCCACTATTTGGAAGAAATTGATATCTTAGCCGATCGCGTGGCAATTATCGACAAAGGCGTAGTCATAGCCGAAGGTACGCCCTCTCAGTTAAAGGATAACGTAGGAGGCGATCGCATAACCCTCCGCATCCGGGAATTCTCTCCCCCAGAAGAAGCCCAAAATGCCAAGGAAAAGCTGGAGGTGTTACCCTTTGTCCAAGAAGTGATTATTAATACGGCGCAAGGAAATTCCCTGAACTTGGTCGTCAAACCCCAAAGTGACGCATTGACCAACATTCAGCAATCCTTAAAAGATGCTGGATTACCCATCTTTGGCATTGCCCAATCCCGACCCAGTTTAGATGATGTCTACTTAGCCGCCACAGGTCAAACCTTAATGGATGCTGAACTCGCGGCGGCGGGAACACGAGATGCGAAGGCGGAGAAAAAGCAACGGATGAAGGAATGATGAGATGATGGGGAGATGAGGAAGATGAGGAAGATGGGGGAGATGGGGGAGATAAAATCAGTGTTACGATGTCAACTGCTCAAATAACGACAAGCCATGACAAACATTGTGAATAGAGAACTAACCCATCAGTGAAATCAGTGTAACTAACCTTTCATGTCCCTACCCCCATCGGT
>NZ_JAVJUO010000253.1:0-19579 GCF_040220555.1 Coleofasciculus sp. C1-SOL-03 | reverse complement strand
GTGGATATCAAATTATCGGGTTGTTTCCTTAAGTTTAGGTTATCGGTTGGATTGACGCAGGAAACCTAACGAAATTCAAGACTTTAATGGTGTAAGGTGTTCATTGTTGGTGGGTTACGGCGGATATCCCATTAAATGGTTGTTTCCTGGATTTAATTCCGCCTAACCCACCCTACTCTATCCCCCCTAGCCCCCCTTTTTTAGATCCCCCTTCCGTCCCCCTTAAAAAGGGGGAGACCAAAGGATGCTTCGCTTTTTTTTGCACGGGGGGAATAAAGCTCCCCTCTCCCAAGCGTGGGAGAGGGGTTGGGGGTGAGGGCTGATTGCTCAATTCGCTGTCTCTTTCCATTACATTTTTCGCTCCATCTGAGCAAAATGTTCCAATAACAATCGGTGAATAAAAATATACCCGCCTCCTACCTTCTGTAAAAAAATCTGCTGCGTCGCATAATCCAGAAATCGCGCATAGTTCCAGGGAATACAACCACTAAAATAAAGCACTAACCGCAACGTAAAATGCTGAATACACGCAATCCCCGCAGGCGAAAACAACCCAAACAGCAATCCAATCACCGCACCAAATAAAATCGGCAGCCCCACGATTTGCGCCAAACCCACCATAGCAACCACCCCAATTAAAGCAAAAATTAAGGTATTTTGTGCCGATTGCCATATCCCTTGATTGGGAACTGTACTTGTCTCAATTCCGCCTCCGGTTAATCCACGCAATAAGACGAAAATTAATCCCGTTCCTATACCACTCAATCCATACGTTAGCCCCTCAATAATCGCCTCCTGACTCGGCGTAATCAGCCAGAAAATGAGTCCACTGGTAAAACCAAATATCAATCCTACGGTTAACCCAATTCGCAATCCCGGTAATAGATTCCGTTTTGCTTTTCCCCATGACCATTTCAACGTTTCCACGGGTTCAATCTGATTCATAACCAACGCGACAATTAACCCCGCCATTAACCCGCCGCCGAGTCCCATAATTAATCCTGCCAATAGAGTAATTTCCCGCCAAAACATAAGCTCGACATTCAGTCCCCCACCTAACCCCATAATTAATCCACCGATTAAGCCAACTCCTAGAGAATACAGCCATTTTTGCGCTTTAGTGTCTAACCAACTCGGCTGCAATCGCTCAATTAAAAATACGGTTTCTGAGTCTTGATGCATCCGTTTTGCCAACCAACTTAACCCGTTAATTACCTGCTCTTGACTATATTTTCCTTGACCCCGCCTGCGCTTAAACATCCGCTGAATGTACCGATCAAATAAATGCTTCCGCCAGTCGTCTAAACCACTCCTTTGCGGTAACTCATCTAGGGATATTCCCTGATACGCTAGGGTGATAATACTTAACATTAACGGGGATTGGGCTAAGTCTTGTAAGGTGCTATCCGATCGCAGAACTTGGCGCACTACTGTAAGTTGCGTCCCAGCGCTATTCAAATAGCGATCAATTTGGGCTAAAGTAAGCGGTTGCAGACAAATCGCGGCTTGTAAATTTAGACGCTGCTGTAGGGCTTGATAATCGCGAATTCGACTACAAACCACGAGTTCAGTTGTGCCATGTTCGCTACTAAATTGATTGATGGCGGTGACACAAGCCTCTCTTAATGTAATACTTACTTCGTCTAACCCATCCAATAAAAGCAACAGTTCTCCCGAATCAATCCAGGTTTGACCAATATCTTTCGATACTTGATATTTGGTATGCAGTTCGTTAACTAACCAGTCAGCAATGGTTTGTTTTCCCCCCGTCCAAGAGGATAAATTAAAGACCACAGGAATCGGATGATTACTATCAACATCCGCCTGATCCAATAGATCGCGGGTTAATTCTAAAAGCGTCGTCGTTTTACCACTTCCCGGTTCCCCTAAAATCAAGAGCGATCGCCCCTCCCCCATCGCCAGAAACTTCTCACTGACTTTGATTCCCGGTAATAGGGTTTGCTGGAATTCCCCGGAACCCTCCCAAACCAATTCCCAAGGGCGTTCGACTAAATCGAGGCGTTCTTCTAAGCCTAGTTCAATTAAGACGCGACCATGCAATGAGGTTTCTAATACCCCTTTGATCCAATAGTTTCTCACTTTATTGAGTAATATGTGGCGAAACTGTACATCCTGGCGAGTTTGTTTCAGTTTGGGTTTGGACGGAGAATGTGTGGGTGAATAGGTTCTATTTTCTGAGGATACAGGTTGAATTAAATAACTCGGTACAGGGTCGGTAATATTTTTTAACGACAAATTCCCTAAAAATGTAGTCGGTAACTGTAAATGGTTTTTGACCAAATCATACACAATCTGAGAAATACAAATTCCTCCCGGTTGTGCCTTCCCTTCTAAACGGGCAGCAATATTCACCCCATTGCCCATGACATCGCCTTCACTGACAAAGACATCGCCTAAGTGAATGCCAATCCGATGTAAAATAATGTCATTCTCCGATAAAGTTTGGGCAGCTTGAGCCAAGGATTTCTGAATTTCAATCGCACAATCTACCGCCAGAACCGCACTGGGAAAATACATCAATAAGCCATCCCCAGTAGACTTAATCGTCTGTCCAGAAAACTGCTGACACAATCGCCGCATTAACTCTAAATCCCGGTGAATTAAGTCTAGAGTATGTTCTTCATCCGCCGACATTCTGGCGCTAAAACCTACGCCATCGGTAAACGCGATCGCGGCTAGGGTGCGCTGAGTCTGAAGCTGAGACGGTAAACTGTTTACAGTTCTCATGGGACGAGGTAAAGGTTGACTCGGTAAGGGGATTGTCGCACTAGAGGGTAAGGCGGCGATCGCGTCTAATACCTCTCTCACATTGTCATAGCGATCGCGGATATCTTGACACACCATTTTCGCTAAAATGTTATGAAATAATGAAGCTTCGGCTACCTGATCTCGCCACAGTATCTCACCGGTTTTCGGATCAGTTGGCAAGTGATGGGGTAATACCCCAGTTAAGGCTTGAATCCCCAACATTCCCACCGCATGAATATCGCTACTAAAACGCGGTTTTCCCGCACATTGTTCGGGCGGCATATAACCGGGTGTACCAATAGCAATCGTCACCTCTGTTGGGGAACTTGTTGCCGTAGTCACCTGTTTAACCGTACCAAAATCAATTAAAATAATCTTGCCATCCGCTGCCCGTCGAATTAAATTAGAGGGTTTAATATCCCGATGAATCACCTGATGTTGATGAACAATGTTTAAGATTTCTAAGATATCCCAGACTAACTGAATCGCCTGCATCTGATCCAATCGGCGTCCAGCCGCTAACTCGTGACGTAAATCATCCCCTTCAATATGTTCTTGAACTAAATAAAATTGCTGATTATCTTCAAAATGGGCTAAAAGCTGAGGAATTTGGTCATGATTCCCCAATTGATACAAAACCCGTGCCTCAGTATCAAATAGGCGGCGAGACGCCTCTAACATAGAGGGATTCGCCACCTGCGGCTTCAGTTGCTTAACCACACAATAAGGATATCCGGGTAAATCGCGATCGCGTGCCAGGTAGGTTTCGCCAAACCCCCCACGTCCCAAAGGTTGGATAATTTCATAGCGCCCCCGTAGTCGTGTTCCAATCATAAGATTTGTGTAGACTCTCAGCAGGTTTTACTGACGGCACAAGTGATATAATTTTGCCATAGCCCCTCGAAAAAGCACGTTCCGTCTCAATCGTAACGCCAACAAGATTTTCTTAACATTCCGCTGCCTTTTCCACGCATCATATTAAGAAAAATGAACATCCAATCCCTAGGTTTTTCAGTCAACGGCTTCACGGCTGCCGGAGTCGTATTAACCACAACCCTTACCACCCTACCCACATCGGTTCAAGCCATCACCTTAGTCAATCAACGCACAGCCTTAAACGGGAATGACTCTGTTGAATGGTCGAGTTTAGGCAAAGTCTTTCCTCAGGCTGTCTTACCGAGTACCTTTGACGCCACCTCGGAGGTGGGGTTAGGGCTAAATGTCCAAATCCCACCGCCTACACCAGGCATTACACAGCCATTCGTATTTCAAACCTTACCCCTACCCAATGGCATCCCCACCAATTTTACTCCCGGCGATTTTCTCCTGTTTACAGGCTTTAATCCAGGTCTTTTTCCCTCTCCTGGCAATTCAGGTCCATTAACCATTACGTTTGATACCCCTGTCAAAGGCGCTGGAACTCAGATTGCTGTAGACGATACGTTTTCCTTCACCGCTTATGTCACTGCCTTTGATTCTGAGGATACATTACTCGGCAGTTTCTCAGTACCTGGAACATCGTCGTTAGAGTTGGATAATTCAGCCGCGTTTCTGGGTATACTCAGCGACAAACCGAACATCAAGCGCGTCATTTATAGCACGTCTGAGTCAGATCGCGCCTTCGCCATCAACACCCTCAGTTTGAACACAACCCCTGTTCCTGAACCGAGTAGTCTCGCGGCGCTGGGACTTTTGAGTTTGGGTGCATTTGCCGTAAAATTATATAGCCGTTATAAAAGTACGTAACCATTTTCTGTAGGGGCGGGTTTCACGATTATCATTTCTGACCTCACCCAGATATGACTAAACCCGCCCCGATTTGATCCTTTTTATCTATAAACGACATCATCGGAGTTGGGCAAAGCATTTGGGTAAACTATTTGGGACAAGTATCATAAGATAGTTCCCCAAATGCGAGAACCCCTACATAAACAAATGACAAATGACGAATGACGAAGGACGAATAACCAATCTCTGGACATCGGCTGATCATGCGCTATCTTATTTAGAGCGATCTGATAAGTTACCCCATCGCAGTGAAGGTGAAGCCGTTGTCTTAGAAGAAGTTCCTAAAACGGTCAAACGTATCCTCGACTTAGGCACTGGCGATGGACGCCTGCTGGCACTTCTGAAAATAGATCGCCCTCATGCCGAAAGTATCGCGATCGATTTTTCACCCACGATGCTTGATGCTGCCAAACAGCGCTTTGCTGGGGATGAGACGGTAAAAATCAGGGCACATGATTTAGATTATCCCTTGCCCGAGTTAGGTACATTTGACGCGATCGTTTCTAGCTTTGCGATTCATCACCTAACTGATGAACGCAAGCATTCCCTCTATGCGGAACTCTTTAACCTGCTAGAACCCGGTGGTATTTTTTGTAACTTAGAACACGTTGCCTCTCCCACACCAGCACTCCATGAACATTTCCGTGCTTGTATGGGGATTGCTGACAAACCCGATGATCCCTCGAATAAATTATTAGATGTAGAAACTCAACTGAAATGGCTACGAGAAATCGGTTATACTGATGTCGATTGTTACTGGAAATGGCTAGAACTGGCGCTTTTGATTGGTAAAAAACCGCCTACAATGGAAACGTGAAAATCAAGTGTAGGGGCGGGTTTGACTGATAACCTTTAGTCATTAGCCGATATCTTGACTAAACCCGCCCCAACCGAGTTTTAGACGTAGCCTGCTACGTCTCTACAGTTGCAGCATTTACTGATTCCACACTTCATCAATAGGCGGTGGTTCAGGGGGTAGGGGGCGTGATGAAAGGGGCTTTTCATTCGTCTCTGAGGACTGATTTAAAGCGTGCATCGGATTGCTACCCCGAATAGTTCCCACCCAATTATTTTGATTTTGGGGTGCCAAGCTGGATAAGGCATTGCCTCGATCCAGCAAATAACTTAGATGATGTAACCCTTCACACAACCGATGTAAATGGGCGCAACGATACTCCGCCGCCTGCCAATCTCCAGCTTCTAGGGCTTCAGCATATCCGCGCTGTAAAGCTCTAATCAGTCTGAGTTGGGTTTCAATGATGGGATAGTTTAGAGTCATTCCTTTAGCATTAGTTGACAATTGTACGTGGTACATACCCCCTGATGCAAGCTAATCGCTTTGGACTAGATTTCTATAGCGATCGCGGTTCTGCTTCGCTGGTTATGATGAAATACATAAATTTATCCCTTGTCCCTTCTCTCTCATCCTTTTCCTGTGAGCGGAGTGTACCTCACCGAATCGCGAACCGCTATATCCTGACTCAATCATAACCCAATAACTATTGGTCATATCAATGATTTGATTCAATGCAAGTTTATGGATGAAACATTGTAATTTTATGACTCTCACCTATTGCAGGGGAGACGAACGCTCCTGTCAAGGAGTTATTATACTTATAGTAACATTGAGCTGTTGTCAACCTCACAAAGGAGCAAGCTACGCCCTTGATTTCTTGTCCATGAAGATAAAATCTACAAAGTTATCGCTAGCTTGAATCACTCCAAAGTATAAATTACTTAGAGAATAATAACCTGAACGAAAATACCAGATCTTGACCTGTATAAGAGAGCGGAGACTATCACAAACGAGGAACATCGACTTCTGAAGGCTTTTGTTTAACGTAGGTCTATTCCATCGTTCATTAATTTATAGGTTGTAGCCGGATAATTTTTATCAATTTATCCGAAAATTTAAAAATACCTGATCTATTCTTTGCTCAGAGACATTTTATGGGGCATAATCAAGCAAGTGCGATGGCGAATATACCATCGTTCGTTGTGCCAACTCAACCTAACCTCTGATCTCGAATGCAGCGAGTTGTCTTTTGTGACTTCGACGGTACGATTACCGCAGTAGAAACCTTTGCTGGGATGTTAAAGGATTTTGCGCCTGAGGTATCTGCCCAAGTGATGCCCGAACTTTACGCCAAACGGCTAACCCTACGGGAAGGGGTGCGCCGCGTCCTAGAATCAATTCCGTCCTCTCGATATCCAGATATCCTCACCTATACCCAATCTAAACCGATTCGCCCCGGTTTAGTGGAATTACTCGATTTTCTGGACGATCACAGCGTACCGTTTGTGGTGGTTTCCGGGGGATTGCGCGGTATGGTGGAGACGGTGTTGGGTCGAGAAAAGCGGGGAGAAACGTCGCTGCTAGACCGAGTGGCGGCGGTTTATGCTGTAGATCTGGATACGAGTGGCGACTATCTCCAGCCATTGTCCGAGTTTGAGGGGGATAGCGAATTGGTTACCAAAGTTCAGGTGATGGCACAACACCCAGCAGACGAACAGATTGCGATCGGGGATTCGGTAACGGATTTTAACATGGCATTGCACGCCTCTGTCGTCTTCGCCCGCGATCGCCTCAGCCAGTATCTCGATGAACGCCAAAAGCCCTACCTACCCTGGAATGACTTTTTTGATGTGCGTCAACAGCTATCCCAGCTTTGGGGAAAAACCTAAAGAATAGTAGGGCTGTAGGGGCGGGTTTTACCGATAACATTTTGGCACAAACCGATAACTTGACTAAACCCGCCCTTCTCAGAAAATAGGGGGAGAGAAAGTTCAGTCTCAAACTGTAAAGTTTTGTAAGATAAACTTTGCCAAAACTTTATTGAAAAGCCAGTTCAACTTCATCGAATTTAAAAAATAATATTTGTATGATGAAATGGTTTACTAAAAAAATAAAAGTGCGAGTAGCATCATGGTCTACCAACAAAACGATCGCGTCAAAATCATCAAAGGTTCTCTCAAAGGTCATACAGGAAAAATCGCATCTTGTAGCCATGAAGGTAGCTATTTTATTACCCGAGACTTAACCAATCAAAACATCGGTTCATCCCACCTATATGGACCCCTTCTTGGCGACGAAATTTCACCCTTAGCCTATTAAATTGACTTCACTCAAACCAATGAAAACAGGGGGATAAGAAAAAAGTCCCCCTTTAAGCTGTTGTGCATGTAAATTGGGTATTAGTAGCCAGTAAGATGCTCACACAGAGAACGAAATAATCCCCCACAATCATCTTTTCATCCTTTGCAAGCGAAAACTAACGCCTCCGTGTAAGTACCTGGACATAAATTCTGTTGCCTGTTGCCTGTTGCCTGTTGCCTAATCTCAACCATTAACTTTAATGAAAGTCCGACTACTTAATCAGTGTGATTAGCCAAGGGTTAGTAACTGGGGTTTAAATATCATCGCCAGACCAAAGAACAGCATAAACAGTCCGCCAACCAGTTTCAGTACTCTCCCTTGGTTTTCCGTGAGTCGAGTGGACTTAAACGAATAGATAAAGTTGCCTAAAATAGCCAACAGCGGCATAATGTAAATCGCCGCATACAAAGCTGTCCACGAGAGATGACACAAGCCAATTTCATCGGAGCAGTACTGTAGCAGCGTCGTCATGTAAACCGCAGGCAGAATCGCTGTACAACCCAGTTCGACAATATTAACAAAGATGGCTAATAGAACCGTCCCCGCTAATGCCGCCAGAAACATCTTGCGATCGCCTTGAGAATTTCTCAGGTTTCTGACAATCGTTCCCGCTCGTTTATTGATCGTTGACTGTTGTTTTTCTGAGAGGGATAAGGAGATAGATTTTTTGAACCAAAAATAATCCTTGATATTGATCAAACCTGCCCCAGTAATCAGAATTCCCAGAATCAGCATAAATAGAGTGCCATACTTTTCCAGAAAGACTCTACCTACCAAGACCATCAGCATGATAAAGATAAAATACATCACCGCTGACGTGATAATAAAGGTTGTCCCCACCAAGGTCATATCCTTGCGACTGCGGGTATAGGTGAGTAACGACAGCAGAATGACTAAAACCGTAAACGCACAGGGGTTAAAGCCATCAGCAAGGGCAATGGTAGAGACAAATAGGGGGAAGGGAAGCCCTTGGGCAAAGGTTTTAATTACAGCATCAGGGGTGAGGGCAAGAAACACAAATAGACTGATGATCGTTATTGCCAGTAACCCGCCAATCCAATAGCGTTTAGCTTGTCGTTTCTCAAGGGCTTTTTGCAAAAACGGATAACTACACAGATACCAGAACGGGATTAAAAAGACCTGCCACGGGGGGCTGGTTTGAATTTGTTGCTGTTGAGCCGTTGTGGGTAAATTGATTGGATCTCCGACGGCTGTTTCTATCGCTGCAATAATTTGGTTTTTGTAGCCGATATACGCTTGATGAACCGAATTGTATTCCAAGGGTCCTTCGGCTTCACTATAGCCAATGAACATTTTATCCCCAACCACAGTCCTGGGGACAGCGCCGGATGAGATGCCCCTGGCTTCTCGAAATTCCTGCCATTCCCTGGGATTGTCGTTAACCTCAAGGGACGTCACCTCAACATTTTTATTGTGTTGATCGATATAAGTCATTAAGGGCTTTTGCTTGAGGCAATGGGGGCAGGTTTTGCTGTGGAAGAAATAGACATCAACTAGATCATCACTAGCCTGGGCAACGGACTGGAGGGAAGTCACGAATACCAGACCAACCATGATGATAAAGGACAGGAGCAGTCTGCGGTAAGATTTAACCATCATTTTTTAGCGTCCTTTTTCCATGAGGAGAAATTTAGGAGACGATACTTCTACTGTAAATCCATCACCGGGCGAGGATCTGCCCTTAGAAAAAAGACGTAATAGTTCTATCTTGACAGGATGGGCATGATGTTTTAAGGCTATGAACCCACGTTTAAAAAACTAGGGTGTCTTGTCCTTGTTCCCCTGCTCTCGATCAGGCAAATGGCATACTCTTGTCAGGCTGGTGGGCAATGCCCACCCTACTGGCTCGGCAAGGTTAAAACAGTGGTCAAGTATTTCGTGAAACCCTTATGAGAGTAGCAATCCAGAAAAATTTTACCCACAACTTTAAGCTTGCCAGCCCACTACGGCATAGCAAGGGGAGCAAGCGCCAAATGCACGCTTTTCAGTGCCATTGATCCCAAAGCTGTATTTCCGGCAAGGGATCAATGGTGTAGACCCAATCCGATGAAGTCACCCCTAGGCATGACTTGGGTTCATTTTCCTGGGAATCTTCTGCCCTCTACCCTCTGCTCTCTGCCTTATCCGGCTGGATGCCCATCGTTCAGATCCCAGGAATACCAACGGTTTCGAGAGATTCGCTTACTTGTAAAGCATTGTAAAATTGAAAATTTGCCAAAATCTTCCGAAAGATTGTTGCCGATGGTGTATCACATTTGCCAAAATGCTGTATAAGTAAGAAAAGTTAATTTTTTGAATCAATTTGAAACGGAGGCATCACAATGGTTTACAAGCAGCATGAACTCGTGCAAATCACCAAAGGGTCTTTGAAAGGTCACACGGGAAAAATCGCGGCTTCCAGCCATGATGGAATCTACTTTATCCAAGGCAACTGGAATAGTCACGAAACGGGTGCTTCCAATCTGTACGGACCCCTGTTAGGAGACGAAATTACATCAGTGGCGAACTATTAAGCCTCAACTGCTCCTATAGCAGCAGAGGAGTGACGAATTGGTCATAATGCCTTGATTACCTCGATTAATACGTTTTCAGACCCCTCGATTTATATAGACCGCTTCAAGGGTGCAGCCTGAACTGGGTTGCACCTTTGTCATTGATTAGTTATTTTAAATTCTAAGCTGTCATGGGTTTAAATTGGGTATTAGTAGCGAGCAAGATGCTCGCACTACAAGGATGAGAGTCATTATTGACATTAATTAAGGTTGAAATGCCGAACAGCTTATTTCACAATAATTTATTCTAATTCGTTTTATTTATGTTTTGTCCCATCAGGCATAATTGCATGTTCTAGCTCAGCCCCTTTTAGGTTAGCTCCTTCGAGATTAGCATCCTTCAAGTTAGCATTCTTGAGATTGGCGTTCCCAAGGTTAGCATTTTTGAGGCTGGCACGCTCCAAATTAGCACCACCCAAATTAGCATTTCCCAGATTAGCACCGCTCAGGTTGGCTCTGATCAAGTTAGCATCTTTTAGGTTGACACCTACCAAGTTAGCACTCCACAGATTAGCACGCCACAGGTTAGCACCATTCAAGCTGGCACTTCGCAGGTTGGCGCTCCCCAAGCTAGCATTTCCCAGGTTAGCACCTTCCAGGTTAGCATCTCCTAAGCTAGCAGCGACTAACTCAGCACCACTGAGGTTGGCATTTTGCAAGTTAGCAACAATCATGTAGGCACGCACCAAGTTAGCATCCTCAAGGTTAGCTGCTCTTAGGTTAGTCTGTATCAGCTTGGCTCCTTCCAGGTTAGCTCCTACCAAGTCAGCCTTCTCTAAATTGATACCGCTCAAGTCGCAGCCCGGACATTCTTTGGATTGCAGCAAACTTTTGAGGACATCTTCAGGAGTTCTAAACTGTGAAGCTCGATCAACATTGACAGTCTTTTGAGGCGTTTCTATCTGTGGAGATGTGCCAGCTTTCCCACTTTGGCTACCATCCGGCATCGTTGCTCCCTGGAAATTCGCTCCTGTGATTAATGCATCCTTGAGATCGGCATTCTTGAGATTGGCATTCTTGAGATTAGCATTCTTCAAATCAGCACCTTCCAAGTCAGCGTTTTGGAGATTCGCTCGTTCCAGTCGAGTACTATTCAGCCCAGTTTCCCGCAAGTCAGCGCCCTCCAGGTTGACACCATTTAGGTTGACACGATCCAACTTGGCACGATTCAGCTTAGTTCGTTTCAGATTGACACCCCAGAGCTTAGCTCCCCAAAGGTTAGCATACTCTAGATCAGCACCTTCCAGATTGGCTCGTTCAAGGTTGGTACTGCTGAGATCAGTACCTTCCAAATCGGCTCCTACCAAGTTAGCTCTCTTCAGGTTGGCATTACTGAGTTCCGCATTTCTTAAATTAGCCCTGCTTAAGTTAGTATTTCTCAGGTCAGCTGCCCTAAGATTACCCCCGATAATCGCCTGCTCCAGATTGGCACCTTCTAAGTCAACCCTCTCTAGGTTCCCCATTAGTTCAGCACATTGGAGGTTAGCATTTTCCAAGTTAGCGTTCTCTAGATCAGCATCTGGCAACTTAGCTCCTTCCAAGTTGGAACCTTTCAAGTTAATTCCCTTGAATTTATTCAAGACAGAACCCAGGAAATAACAACCTCGACATTCACGAGTGGTTAGCAAACGCTCAAACTCGCTTTCGTCAGCTTCTATCTGTTTAATTTCCTCACAGATTTTAATAGTTCTGGTTTCCTCTCTCTTAAGTTGAGGGCTGACTGTAGTCGATTCAATTTTAGTCACCTTCTCATTCCTGGAAATCAGCAAAATTATACTCAAAGACGCCAAAATGCCTAGACCAATAAAACCGACGATAACCTTTCGCTGTTTCGCTTTTGTATCAGTTACGTCAATTACCTTCAAGGCTTCTAGGGCTTCTCTGGCATTAGCATAACGTTGTTTCACGTTAGCAGCCGTCATTTTTTTCAGCCATTTCTGAAACTGGGGATTCAGCGTTGATGATAACGACTTCAAATCTAAACGAGCATTATCATCAATTAAGTTACCAACTTCGGTGGATTTAGTTTTGGTTAACAAGCAAACCAAAGTTGCCCCCAAGCTATATAAATCAGACGCTTCAGTTAACACCCGATTAAATAGCTGCTCTGGTGGCATAAACCCAAGTGTACCTTTAATGACGCTGCTGACGGCTAAATCCTTATCTGCCAAACGGGCAAAACCAAAATCGACTAAATACACCTGAAAGCCCTGAGAACGGTCAACGAGAATGTTTTCTGGTTTAATATCCCGATGAATGATGGGCGGACTTTGCTGTTGTAAGTACACTAAAACTTCTAATACAGCAACAGCAATCTGTTTGATTTCCTGTGGATTAAAGTAACGTGGCTGGGCAAGGGAAGGTGCGTTTTTGTATTCTTGGACTAAGCAAAAGCCACTCGGCATGTCAAAGGCATCAAGGTAGCGAGGAATGTGGGGATGATTAAGTTTTTGTAAGATTTTAATTTCTGACTGATACCTATCGTACTCAGCCCAGTTCGAGCCAATCTGAGCAAACTGAAACTGTTTAATTACGACAGGAAGCTGGGTTTTAGTATTTGTTGCCAAATACGTGACACGACCTCCAGTACAATTTTGCCCTAACTCCCGTTGAACCTGATAGCCGTAGCGGTCAAAGTTTGGATAGCTGCTCATTTCCCTGATTCCGATGAGGTCTGTGCGTCGAGATAGATCAGGCGTTAACCGACTATGCTGTTAGCTTATCGTATTGAGAGCCGCGATCGCTACCTGTTCCCTGTTCCCTGTTCCCTGTTTCTTTATTTTTGAGGACGAAATTGCTGCTCAACAAGTTGTACAATAGTTTTTCTGGGAAAGAATCTCGGCAGATTAACAATAAAATTATTCTGCCACTGCCCGGTTACTACAGTACAATCATCAGCATCTAGAGCCCGGAGAATGTCCTGCACCACTACCTCCGGGGAATCAGTTTGTTGCTGTTTTAAACTCTCAGGAGCATATTCGGCAAAATTCGCCGTGGTGAAAAAGTTCGTTTCCGTTGGTCCTGGACAAGCTGCCAGAATTTTAACACCCGTGTGCTGATTTTCTGCCCAAAGCGCCTCGCTGAAACTAAGAACAAAGGCTTTAGTTGCTGAATAGATTGACAGATAAGGAAGTGGTTGAAACCCAGCAATTGAGGAGAGGTTAATAATACTTCCAGAACCTCGCTTTTGCATCTGGGGGAGAACGTGATGACTCAAGTCTACCAACGCCAGAATATTAAGCTGAATCATCTCTAGCTGTTTACGCCGAGACGTCTGACTAAAGGCACCGTAGTCGCCAAACCCAGCATTATTAATCAGTAAATCGATGGAAATATTTTTCTGATTGACTATTTCAAAAACGTGTGGGACGGCATCAGGTGCGGTAAGATCTTGGGGGATAACCTCGACTTGAATCCCATAGGTGGCTTGTAAGTCTTGGGCAAGTTGCTGTAGTTTGTCTTGGGAACGAGCCACAAGAACTAAATCGGTTGACCGTTTGGCGAGTTCCTGAGCAAATGCCGCCCCCAGCCCTGCCGACGCTCCAGTAATTAAAGCAGTGGACATTAATGTTCTATTCTTTTTAGAGATGTTTGGGTTACCATTCTTAACCTAATGTCTAGTTTAACGCATTGCCCCTAAAATGGTACATCAAAGCAGGAACTTAGCCTCAAGGAAGAGTTTACAACTCATTGTGGTTAATTAAATAAATAAAGTCTATAATTTATAGTCGTACAAAAATATCGACGTTTATTTTAATGGCGAATGTCCCGATTGAACAGAAGATTTTCAGTTTTGCTCGTAATAGTGCTGACGGTTATTTTTACTGTAGCCTGGGGAATTCACCGTCCAGTGACTGGAGACAATCAAACTGAGATTCTTTGGGATACCTGGGGCGTACCGCATGTTTACGGCAATACTACCGAGAATCTATTCCAGGCGTTTGGTTGGGCGCAAGCGGCGAGTCATGGCAATCTTATTCTCAGGTTATATGGACAGGCACGGGGTAAGGCAGCCGAGTATTGGGGTCAAGATTATTTGGACTCGGATAAGTATGTCCGCACCATGGGCATTCCCACCAGGGCGCAGGAATGGTATGAGGCGCAAGATCTAAGCATGCGGCGTTATCTGGATAGCTTTGCGGCGGGGATTAATCGGTATGCTGCCGAACATGATGACCAAATTGACGATAAGGTCAAGGTGGTGTTGCCCGTGGATGGGGTGGATGTGTTGGCACATTTACAGCGGGTGACTCATTTTAATTTTGTGGTGAATCCCCAGCGCTTGGAATCGTTGCAATCGGGAGGGTCTCAAGCGGGTTCTAATGGATGGGCGATCGCACCGTCTCATTCGGCGAGTGGGAATGCGATCCTACTGGCGAATCCCCACTTACCCTGGTCAGATTTTTACCTCTGGTACGAAGCCCAGTTAACCGCCCCAGGGATTGATGCGTATGGGGCGGCGTTGGTGGGAATGCCGATGTTATCCATTGGGTTTAATGATCAGTTGGGTTGGACAGCCACAGTTAATACTCATCGGGGTTGGACGGCTTATGAACTTACTTTGGCGGATGGGGGGTATGAATTTGATGGGCAAGTTCGTTCCTTTGCAAGCGAAACCCAAACTCTAAAGGTAAAGCAGGAAAATGGAACATTAGCGGAACAGGAATTGGTGATTCGGCGGTCGATTCATGGTCCTGTGGTTACGCAGCAGGAGGGGAATGCGATCGCGTTGCGGGTGGTGGGGTTAGACCAACCTCAGTTAATGGCACAGTTGTGGGATATGGTGCGATCGCGTAATCGCCAAGAGTTTGAGACAGCCGTCGCCCGTTTGCAACTGCCCATGTTCACCATCCTCTATGCTGACCGAGATGGGCATATTTTGCATATCTTTAACGGTCAAGTACCCGTGCGTTCTCAGGGAGATTGGCAGTATTGGCAAGGTGTGGTTCCCGGCGATACCTCTGAAACCTTATGGACAAGGTATCATCCCTATTCAGAGTTACCTCGCATCCTTGATCCAAAAACGGGTTGGTTACAAAATGCCAATGATCCACCTTGGACAACTACATTCCCCCAAGCCATTAATCCTGATGATTATCCGCCCTACATGGCACCCCAATCGATGAATTTTCGCGCCCAGCGATCGGCAAAAATGTTGATGGGGGAGAATCCAATTAGTTTTGAGGAGATGATTGCCCGGAAATTCTCCTCGCGTCTAGAATTGGCAGATCGGATACTCGATGACTTAATTGCTGCAACGCGACAGTCAGGGGACGAATTAGCCAATGAAGCCGCGAATGTGTTAGCCAACTGGGATCGACGGGCAAATGCAGACAGTCGGGGGACGGTTTTGTTTGCCACTTGGGTACAATTAATGCCAAGTAGCAATCAGTTTGCTACAGGTTGGAATCCCCAATCGCCCCTAACTACCCCCGATAGTTTGGCAGATCCGGTGGCGGCGGTGAAGGTGTTAGCAGAAGCCGCCGCTAGGGTTAAATCAGGGTATGGCAGGTTAGATATCCCTTGGGGTGAGAGGGCGCGATTGCAGTATGGGGACGTGGATTTACCCGGAAGTGGCGCTTCTGGGGAGTTAGGCAGTTTCCAGGTGATTAATTTCGCCCCGATGGATGAGACAACGTTTAAATCGGTGGCTGGGGATAGTTATATTGCCGCGATCGAGTTTTCTGATCCGATTAAGGCAAGGGTACTCACGGTTTATGGCAATGCCACACAACCGGGTTCTGGGCATATTGGAGATCAGTTACCCTTATATGCAAGGAAGGAATTGCGATCAGTTTGGCGGACTCGTCAGGATATCGAAGCAAATTTGCGATCGCGGACGGTTTTTTAGGGTCAATGGCACCATCAATTTATTGCTATTGTCTTTCGCCCTCGTCGATTGCAGGATTTTTATACGTATCAATTCGATCTAAGCGATCGATGAAGTAGTGGAGTTCTTGATCAATGACATAAACATTACTGACCACTACAGTTTCTGGTGATAGATTTTCAGCTTTGCGGGAGGGAATAAGAGTACGATTTCCCTGAGAATCAACATAATAAAACTGCATAGAATTAGGCGGACGAATCCCAAGATTAGGAGAAAAGCGGGTGCGAAATTGCCCATTAGAGGGAATGGTATACAGACGAGCATTACCTTCCCATTTTTTGGGCGCTCCATCTGGTGTGTCAAAGTATAAACTGACATGACCCACAAATCCCTCTGGAATGAGATGAATTTCGGGTTTGGCTGTTTGTATATCAGGTTCAGCTTTTTGCACCTCACATCCCATGGTTAACAGTAGAATTAAGAATAGACACATCATAATCTAGACGCGATCGCAAGTCAGTTCAGTGTAGTCCCATACCTCTCATAAAAACCTGAATATCTTGCATCAAGTTCTGGCTACAAATCGCTAATTTTTCTGATAATTGTATGACTAGATCAGGATTGAGATTATGAGCATAGTTACTTCTGACAACGTGGCGAAAGCGTCGGAATTCGTCCAAGTCAATTAATATTGTCTCTGAAAGTACAGCTTGGCGAACCGTCGGGATCTCTACAGACAGTTGTTCCAATACTTGCCGATGCCAATCTGCACCTGTTGGCACGTCTCCACCTATTTCTTTAGCGATTTCATCGAAGATACGCTCTGCTCCCGTATAATAGCTTTGCATATTCAGCGCAATAGCCGCGATGAGTGCGTTTTGCATATCCTTGTCTTGAGTTTGGGGAAGTTTGTTGATCAGTCGTTGAGTTTGAGTGACTGCCTCTTTCGCCTTGTGCTAATTCCTGCTCAATGCGCTGAACCAATATAGTCATCGTCACAGTTCTATCCCTTGCTGAATAGCGGCTTGGATATGGGGAGGTGATGACTCAGCATCTATCAGGTCAATAGAGAAATGGTGTCCTCTTTCAGCCACTGTCCCAGCCCGTAGATAATAGTTTGTTTCAATGCCCCAAACGGCAAGGTCTATATCAGAATGCCAGGTCATGTGCTGGTGATCAAGCATTGAACCAAATAAAACAACGCGATTTGCGCCAAATTCCTTCTTTAGGGTAGCAGCAGCTTGGCGTGCTACTTGCCAGCCTTGCTGCTGGAGTTTTTTCATCTGGAGCAAAAACTCAGCCCTATTTTTACGGGCGGTTAGCACTCTCTTTACAATCTGTTCACGGGTTTTTGTGTCCACTATAGGCATGAGAAGCGGGGGTTTGATTAAGAAGTTGAGGGCATCTGCGATCGCGATAACTAGCCGACTCTTTCATTATGACGATAGCTGGGGGGTTTCGAGATATGGATTCATCCCAAGAAAGGGGGAAGAGGTATAGTGCGATCGCACAAACACTATTTTATTGATCGTAGCTGATTTACTGATATAGGCGATGATTAAAACAAAACGGTGGTCAAGTATTTTCAAGGAACCCTTATGAGAGTAGCAATCCAGAAAAATTTTACCCACAACTTTAAGCTTGCCAGCCCAGTAGGGTGGGCTATGAATTAATGTTACTCTTGTTCAGGGCGAAGGTCAGGCTCAACGTATGGTGGTGTTGATATCAAGTATGATGGGTCAAGACCAGCTCGTGTAAAAGTTTGATGGATGCTCTCAAGCTCTTCATCAATCAGATCAAGAATCTGAGTACGTCCGTAGTCATACAAGCTATAGAGGCGGCGTTCACCTAAGAACAATTCCACATCTTCAGCCGGACACAGATCTCCAGAGATTGCCTTTTCCGGTGCTTCTTTGCGGGTTAGCTCTCGCACAAATGCATCGTCTGGTGTTCCTCGTACTTGAACTACTTGTGTAGGTCTATCTTTCACGCGGATTTGGAGCGTGTCTGTTAATACACCAAAGAATTTGACAACTTCTTGGAAAAGGAGGTTTTCTGAATCTGTAGCCCTGGCGATAGGAATAGTTGTTACGTTCCCCAAGGCACGAAGCCGTGCTTCATCCTCTGGGTTGTTGTAAACCCCAGACTGCAAACTTAAGATGAAATGTTCACTCCGAGCAGCCGCCCAAGTGAGAGCCGTTCTGTAAACAGCCAGAGATGTATCTAGTTCTAGGTTTCGTTCGTCGATCAGATAGCGCATAGGAGCATATCTCCTCTATTTCCTTTCTTGTTTCACTTCCAGCCAGCAAAATTGACGATTTTGCCAGGATATAGCCAACATTAAATCAATGTGTAATTTCAGTTTTTACAAAAGCTGTTTACGAGCGGATTACTTGTTATATCATGTCCTGCAAATCACCCATAATAAAAACTTCTCCCCATCTCCTCCTCACCCTAATTATGGGTATTCAACCGGACATGATATTAGGGCTGGAAGAAAATATTCGGATTTCTTAGTCAAAGAATTAAATAGGAGCTGGTATTGGTCGCCTCAATAGTAAGCCAAGAATAATCGCTATGATCACGTAAAGGACAGAACCTAGGAACTGTAAAACTGATATGAGGAAATCCTTTATTGCATCTATAACCTCTTGCCTAGTTGGAAAACATCCCAACGACTTACAGCGTGGCGCAATACATTCTTGTGAGTCATCTACAATCCCACAAAATCTACCTGTCGCTGGATCTTTATAATAACCAACGTGCAGATTAAATACTTGTCTACCTTTTCCAGTAGTAGCGCTGGATACTTGCCGACCAACGATATTTATACGAGTAACTGGAACCCCAGGAGGTAAGCATGGTTGAAGATCACGGGATCGAGGTGCTTCAATATCAATGTGAGTTAAATTCCGACCACATAATGGTATTGATCTAGGTAGCGGAACTCTCATCCGTTGAATGGCAGGACTAACCCTGTGACTCTTGCTTAAATTTTGAATCCTGGTAGCAGGCGGTGCTTGGTCACTTGACTGGATAACATGTTCAGCAACTACATCAGCTTCACGTTCAAGGTGCTCAGATTCAACTTCTAATTCTGGTGCAACTGCAATCCGGTAACCTTCATCCCCTATCGGTTGTAGAACTTCCTTGTCGTACTTGCTTTGTAGTTGGTTACTGATAGACTTCGCCTGAACAGCCCCCATCTGCTGCACTACATGAGTCAACTCATGCGCCGTCAACTCATTATTCCCAGGTGACTTCCCTGCCCCAAAATAAACATCACTCCCATGAGTAAACGCCTGAGCGCCCAACTCCCGGTTCATCTGCACCGCTTCACCACCCGTATGCACCCGCACCCCACTAAAATCAGCCCCAAAGCGCGGTTCCATAAATCCTTTCACGTCCTCGTATATGGGAGAACCTCCCCCCTTAGACGCATACACACGACTCTCTAAATCC
>NZ_JAVJUO010000252.1:0-12439 GCF_040220555.1 Coleofasciculus sp. C1-SOL-03 | reverse complement strand
CCGTACAAAATTAGGTTCGGTCAAGCTAACTTCTAAAAGCCGAAACGCCCTATTTTTCGTTCTCACTCTTCCTTGTCTACTGGTCTACCTGTCTTCCTTGTCTTACCTCAACCCCAATCTTAAAAAACCTACCCTTATGAGCTGATCCCTACCCCCCACAACAGTTATTCAGCAGCCCCTAATTATTCAACGGACTCACTTTCGCCCGATACAATAACTTATCCCCTTGCCGATAGCCAACGTAACGAACTCGCACCATCTCTCCGGGTTGAACGGTTCCCGACATTAATTGATGCCATTGGGGATTATACGCCACTTCATCGCCAACGGAGGCGATCGCTTCTATGCCCCATTGTTGCAGAAGTTGTTCCACTGGCTTGATGAGGGGCAATAATCGGATCGCGGGTAATTGGTCATTCTGAGTTACCGCATAAGCGGCGGTGGGCCACTGTAATAACCATGATTCTAATACCTGTACACTTGATTGCTGAAACTCCTGTAGCAGGGTTTCGCGTTGTTCGGCTAATTGCTGTTGTAGTCGGTGGTATTCCTGCTTGAGGTTGTCTAGGCTTTCCGATGCAGGAATTTCCGGAGTGGGTGAGGTGCGATCGCGCGGCGGTGTAATCGGAGAGATGGATTCGGCTGAAAATAAGGTGAGCAACTGATCAACCGATATTCGCAATACATCCGCTAATTTTAGCAGCGTCTCTACCCGCATTTGCGCTACCTGTCCTTGGCGCAGACGTTTCAGTTGTCGTTCAGACACCCCACTGACGCGACTCAGTTGGCGAAAACTGGACACATCCACCTGCTGCATCAGGTATTGTAACTGTTGGGTGTAATTCGGGGCAGACTGATTCTTATGGCTAGATGCGGACATGATTATGACTTATCTGGAATTGTTATCGATTTTTATGGATTAACCCTTCTGTTTAATTTTCTCGGGTTAAAGCCGTGTTCTCGGTAGATCTACGGATGCTGATTCAACTGACCCCTTAAGTTGGATAAAATCACGGTGTCTGTTCTCCCAAGTCTCCCCCTATGCTGGTGATGCAATAAATCGTTGGCGTTCACCACTCGCCACTTTTTTATTCCAAGGGGGACAAATCCATGACGGTAAACTGGAAAGCATTACTGGCAAAAACAACGGTATGGTTAGCGGCTGAGATATTGCTCAATCTCCTAGGACTTGATAATCTAGCCGATTACAGCGAGTTTATTTTTGGGCGACAAGGCGCGAATTTATCTCAGCCAGAACTGTCACAATTGATGCTGTTTACCACGTCCACAACGGGAGAGGATCATCCTTTGTCTTGGGTAAGTTAAGTTATACGCCAAAATTTCTCTAAGCCGATGAGTAAACGTGAATTTTGAATTCCTCCCAATTACTGACTAAAGCTTATAGCCAATCTGACGTAGAAATTCCTGGCGCTGCTTTACCTCCTTAATGAAGTGGCTATGACCGATAATGATATTACACCTTCCGGAAGCTCTACGGGAACTGACTTCAGTTCCATGGCTGTCTCCTCACGCACTACCTACACTACAGCTTTTATTTTCATCGGTCAGGGGTCAGAGATCGGGGGTTACGCTGCCACTTCTTTACAAAACTAAACATATTTTTGGCAAATAGGGGGTGACACCCCTCACCCCCAATGACTATAATTATGCTTAGTAGATGCACCCTGATAATCTAGAGAGTTGCTTAGGTGACTCTCTTTTTTTTTGTCCTTTGTCCTTGGCGAATCAGATTGAGTAGAGGGCGACCCGATCCAATTGAGTGGAATGGAGTTTTGAATTAGTGCAAGCGGGTCGCCCCTACACGGAACAGGTGTTTTGGAGCATTCATCCATAACGATCGCAATCATGGGAAATTCTTAACGCATTCGTCTCGCCGCGATCGCAAGTCGTCTCAGCTTGATCAAACTGACGGTAATGCAGAGTCCAGTTAATCGCCAGTAGGTTAAAGCCGTTACCCGCCAATCGGGATCACCCTGATCTAGACGTTGGCGACGATCCAGTAAAATATCATGTAGCCAATCTTGGTATTCCTCCCACTCCTGAGGTGCTTTCGTGGCAAGGGTTTGAGCAATCCAGTCCGCTAATTTTACATCCCCTTTAATCGTAGAAGAAGCATCGGTTTTGATCGATCGCCTAGTGATCCGGCGATGTTGTCGGTAAGCCAGAAAACTCACGGTGAAGCTGAGGATCACGAACCCGATACTTAGTCCTAATGCGACATAGCTGGGTAATCCTAGCCAGAAAAGTGCGATCGCTCCTCCACCGATAACAACGTAGACGGTAAATTCAACGGTTAGATAAATTAAGGCTTTAGCGATCGCTTGTACACTACGCCAGATCAAACGTACTATTTGCGGAACGAAGCGGCGGCGGTGACGGTTTCGGTGCATCATATTAGAGTTCTCCCAGTGCAGGTTGCAAATGGTGTAAGGCGGTGAGGAATTGTTGCTTTTTCTCCAAGGCTTGCAAGCCAGAACCTGTGATTTTGTAATAACGTCGGCGTGCGCCTGTGGTTTCCTCCGGCGCTTCATCACCCCAGCGAGAGGTAACGAAACCCCGCTTTTCCAGTTTTCGCAAGGTGGGGTAAAGAGAACTGAAGCCAATGGTGCGTTCACCATGGCTAGCTTGCGCGATCGCACTCATAATCTCCAATCCATAGCGTTCTCGATACATCAGCGCATTCAGGATCGACTCTTCGATTAACGTCAGATTCAGCGTGTCGTCTTTGTTGCGAGTAGCCATCGGGTCATCCCTTTTATATTCATAATCTCATTATATATTCACTTTTTGAATATAGAGGTGCGATCGCTCCGTTCGTAGTAGGCGCTTCAGCGCCTCTATAGTTAGCGCCGTCTACAATAAAGCCAGCTTTCACGCGATCGCGGTTCGTTCGTAGTAGGCGCTTCAGCGCCTCTATAGTTAGCATTGAGTTTTATGGATGAAACCCAAAACGCATAAAGGTCAATTAACAGTTTGGAAAGACGAAGAAGGGTTTGGCTTTATCAAACCCGATCAGGGTGATCAAAATGTTTTTCTGCATATCACTGGATTAAAGAATCCTAATCGCCGTCCCCAAGTCGGTGACATTATCCGTTATCAATTAACTATTGGCAAGAAAAGAAAATTTTGTGCTAGCAATGCTGTCATCGAAGGAACGGCCTCTCAGCCTAGTCCTAAACATTTATCCAAAAGCTCGCCTAAAAGAAAGCGATCGAAAAAGAGAACACAATCGTCTTCATTAGTCTGGGAAGTTTTGTTTTTATCTCTATTTCCGATCGGCGGTTCGGTTCACTTGGCATCAATAACATCAAATTTAATTCCTCTCCTGCTGTATTTGATCATGAGTGGGTTAACCTTTGTCCTTTATGCTCACGATAAGTCCCGTGCTAGAACCGGAGAATCGAGGATACCTGAGAAAACATTACATTTGTGCGAACTAGCAGGTGGATGGTTAGGCGCATTCATTGCTCAACACACTCTACGCCACAAAAGTAGCAAAAATTCTTACCAAGTCGTATTTTGGGCGATTGTGGCTTTTCATATCATGTTTTGGAGCGCTTGGCTGTTCAAACATTTATTTAATTGAGTGGAAAAGTGAGGAATGACAGTACCAGATTCATCGTGCATCATCAGATAAGTAGACAATGATTTGGACATATCGCGTATTTCGCAACAATCAAGGACGCTATTCAATTCGTGAGGTATTTTATGAGCCAGATGGTACAATTGTCGCTTATGGTCAAGCACCTGTTGTTGTTGTTGGCGCTTCGCTGGAAGAATTGCTCCAACTGATCAAATGGTTTAAGGATGCATTCGACTTACCCGTGTTATCGATAGAAGAAGTCGAGGCTCAGGTTGCCAAACAAACGACAGGTGTAAAGTCAAAACATGAGAATAATATTATCTTAAATGATCTAATTGCCCAACTATCTACTGAGATAGATTCAGGTGAGTAAACACGTAAATAATTAAATAGTTTGCTATGATAGTTCAGTCTGTCGAGTTAAAATATTTCAAGAAATTTAGGGATTATACCTTTAATTTTACGGATTCGGAAACGGGTTTGGCACGGGATATTATTGTCCTAATTGGCATGAATAGTACTGGCAAAACCAGTCTTTTACAGACAATTGCGGCGACGCTGGGAGTAGCAACTGGGCGATTACAAAAACTTACTGATTTAGATTGGTTAGGATTTAATTATGAATTGCTAGGAAATAACTGGGGTCGATTTGAGCCAGAGGTAACTCTAAAGGTACAATTTTCATCTCAAGAAATCCATGCTGTTCAGGAGTTTCATCAAAAATTACAAGAAATAGGTCGTCATTTACCCGTTCCTCCAGCAGAGGATTATCTAGCAACTTTGAGATGGCAAGGTGAGCGAGTCCAAGCAGATACGGCGGCTCAATTGTTCCAATTTAAAGGGCGAGACTATGCTAAAAAACTACTCCGATCTGAAGGCTTCTGTGTGTTTGAGCGAGTGGGTACAGTCTTCTGGTATACCGAACAAAGAACGTCAACAAGTTTAACCAGTGAAGATCCCGGTCATACAATCGAAATAACTGAAAACATTTTACGCGATCGCCTATCAAAATGGCGGCAATTCCACCAAGATGTTGAAACAGGTAGAATTAAGCAACTACGTCCAGGACAAAAAGATGTGTATGCTGAAATTGAACAAGCTTACCAGAAGGTTTTTCCCGAACGTAGTTTTGAAGGTCCGGTTCCCCGTGAGAATATTGATGACATCCTAAGCGAACCTTGGTTTTATCTCTACGATGGCAAAAACCAGTATGAAATTTCAGAAATGTCTGGGGGAGAGCGGGCTATTTTTCCCATATTAATGGACTTTGCAAATTGGAATATTCATAATTCAGTCATTTTGATTGATGAACTGGAATTACATTTACATCCGCCAATGCAACAAGCATTGCTGAGAACTTTACCTAAATTGGGTAAAAATAATCAATTCATTATCACGACTCACTCTGATTATGTCGAGCAATTAGTACCTGAAGCACATATTATTCGATTAGGAGTGTAATTGTGAGTGTCGTTGATAAGGTTATTTTTTGTGAGGGAAAACAAACCAGTTTAGATATCAAACTTCTAGAGCGCGTTTTAGCAGAACAACCTGGACAGCGACTAACAATTGTGTCGGCTGGTGGGAAGTTTACATTTTCGGTTTTTGCTCAAGGTTACTTTTTTCCTGATGAAGCAATAAATAAACGGTACATCATTTTTAGGGATAGAGATTTTGATGTTCAGCCAACCTCAGAGGTTAAATTGCTAAAACTGGGACAACGCTGTTTTTTAACTCATCGTGCTTGTATTGAAAATTATCTTTTAGATGCTGATTTAATTCATAATTATTGGCAAGCTAAATTTGCCGAGAAATCGGAAAATCCTTTATCCAAGTGGGGACATGGCGATTCAGTGGGAATTGAGACAATTACAGCATGGATTTATAGGTCAGCAAGAACGTTGCGAGATTATCAAGCGGTACGATGGGATGGGCATTGGCTGATGTAGCGAAGCCGAGTGTGGGAAGCGCTAAAGCGCTCACTACGAACGGAAGCGCTAAAGCGCTCACTACGAACGGAAGCGCTAAAGCGCTCACTACGAACGAACGGCGCGGGCTTCTGGAAAAGACATCAATCATAATTTCCGCCCAGTCCAGGATTTTGCTAGACTTCAGATGACTTAGTTGGTATTCCGATCTCCAGCCATGACAGCGACTCCAGTACCATCCCCATCCCTTAGCGCGATCGCCCAATCCACTCGCCAAGCCGCACGACAGTTGGCGGTTATGTCCACTGATACCAAAAATCTAGCGATTGAAGCGATCGCGAAAGCGTTAGAAACCGCAGCACCGGATATTTTGGCGGCGAATATCGCAGATTGTCAAGCTGCTGAAGCGGAGAGTATCCCTAAACCTCTCTACAATCGCCTGAAGCTGGATGAGACGAAACTAAACGCCGCGATCGCGGGAGTGCGGGATGTGGGGAAGTTGACTGATCCCATTGGCGCTATCCAAATTCATCGGGAACTTGATCAGGGATTAGTTCTCAAGCGTGTCACTTGTCCCCTGGGAGTCTTAGGCGTTATCTTTGAAGCACGTCCCGATGCGGTGATGCAAATTAGTTCCCTGGCGGTGAAATCGGGGAATGGGGTGATTCTCAAAGGGGGGAAGGAAGCCGTTCGATCCTGTGAAGCGATTGTTAAGGCGATTCATAAAGGATTATCCACCAGTTCAGTTGATCCGGCGGTGGTGCAACTCTTAACCACCCGAGAGGAGACGATGGCGCTGTTGCAGTTGGATGACTACATAGATTTAATTATTCCGCGAGGATCGAACTCCTTTGTTCGCTTCGTTCAAGATAATACCCGGATTCCGGTATTGGGTCATGCTGATGGAATCTGTCATGGTTATATTGATCGCGCGGCTGACTTGCAAAAAGCGGTGGAGATTACTGTTGATGCGAAAACCCAGTATCCGGCGGTGTGTAATGCTATAGAGACGCTACTGGTGCATCGGGCGATCGCGCCGAGTTTCCTTCCCTTGGCTGCAAAAGCTTTGCAAGAACGGCTGGTGGAACTTCGTGGCGATGAAGCAACCTGTCAAATGATCGATTGTTCAGCCGCCACAGATGAAGATTGGTCTACCGAATATAATGATTTAATTCTATCGATTAAAATAGTCAATTCCTTAGAAGACGCCATTAACCATATCAATCATTATGGTTCGGGGCATACCGATGTTATCATCACCGAAGATGCCGATATTGCCCAGATATTCCTCAATCAAGTCGATGGCGCGAATGTGTTCCACAACTGTTCGACTCGGTTTGCAGATGGGTTCCGCTATGGGTTTGGCGCGGAAGTGGGAATTAGTACAAATAAGTTACCGCCCCGTGGTCCTGTAGGATTGGAGGGATTGGTGACGTATAAGTATCAAATGACAGGTCAAGGTCAGGTTGTTGCGAGTTATAGTGGCAAGGAGGCGAAATCCTTTACCCATAGGGACTTGCAGTGAGGGAAACCTAAAAATAATTGGTGTTTCATCTTTTGTCTTCAAGTGTTGAATATAGGGGTGCGATCGCGCCATTCATTCGTTCGTAGTTGCGCTGACCTCGCCTCTATAGTTAGCGCCATCTATAATAAAGCCAGCCAAATAAACGCGATCGCAATGGCAATCACCACAGCCAAATGGACAATAGACGAGTATCACCGCATGATTGCGGCGGGGATTTTAGAGGATCGGCGTGTGGAACTACTCCAAGGAGAAATTGTCGAGATGTCACCAGAAGGAGAACCTCACGCCTACTTCAGTAGTGAAGCTGGGGAATATCTAATGCGGCGGTTAAGCGATCGCGCGATGGTTCGGTTAGCCAAACCGATAACACTTCCGAACAACTCTGAACCTGAACCCGATATCGCCATTGTGCAACGATTGGGGCGTGAATACCTAGAACACCACCCTTATCCAGACAACATTTTTTGGTTAATTGAGTATTCCGAGTCCAGTTTAGAGAAAGATGTAGAGATAAAACGTAAAATTTATGCCCAAGTTGGTATTTCTGAATACTGGGTTGTTAACCTAAAAAGAAGACAACTGATTGTATTTCGAGATCCCCAAGATGGAGAATACGCTTCCCGATCTACCTTAACTGGAGAAATAATTTATCCCCTAGCGTTTCCTGATATAAGTATATCCGTCGATTCTATTGTCAGTATATAAATGAAGACATATAACAATTTTAGTTGAGATATAAAACGGAGGTAGACAAAGGGACAGGAAACAGGAAACAGGAAACGGGAAACGAGAATAGTAAATAAATAAGTAGGTTGATGGAAATAAACTCAACCATGTTAAGTTATGTTAACAAGCCTCAAACCCTTACAAATGACGTAGCTTGCTTCTCGCTCTCGCGAGTATGACGAATGACGAATGACGATCCCCACCGTTAACTTTAATTGTCCCCACCTACTTACAAATGTTTTTATATTATGCTTAAATAGTATTAAATTGTCCAATCTTCGATTGCCAACCCTGCCACTTTCCCGAAATCTCGATGATTGCGGGTTAAGAGAATTAATCCGCGAGATAGTGCAATTGCCGCGATTCTTGCATCCATCTTTGCCAGTTGAATCCGTTTTGACTTTAATTGCTCAAATGTTGTAGCTGCACCCGCATCAAATGGTAGGATGGGTAACACTTTAAAGTCATTAACGAGCCGCGCCATCATCTCATATCCTTTCACTACATCATTTAGGTGACAACCAAGCATTTGTTCGTGAAAAGTGACAATTGATACGGCAAAATCCGATAGCGGGTGATGAGCCATCTGTGTCGAAAGGTTGCTATAATCCTTCCCTGTTTGACGCTGAAGAACGCTCAGATGGTCTGTATCCAATAAATATTTCATAACTCGTCTTGTGCTTCTAGTACAGACTCATCACCTTGGCGAATTGCTCGTCCATAAGCCAGTACCTCCTCAAAAGCAGGTTCATCTTTGAAAGACCCTGTAATTTGTTGTAGCCAATTTGTCGGTTGAGGATTTGCAAGTTGTTTCTGCAATTCGGCGATCGCTGCTTCAACTGCTACCATACGTTTTTCTAAAGAGGTGTTGTTTGCCATTGGGTTTTCTGGTCTTCCGTAGTTGGTGTACTCAATTATTAGTTTAAGGCTCCCAAATATTGAACAGCAAGAGATTTAGCTATTTATTCTCGTATTTCAGCTTATTTTGATAGACTTAGGCGCTACAGTCATTATTGGTTGTCTGGCTTGAGCATCAAAATTAACGGGTTCAGGAGGTGGAGAAACGGGAATCATGTTTATCGTTTCTCCATTGTGACAATCCAACGGGGAAAGAAGGGATCATGTCCAGGTAGAAGATGCAGTAGTTGTTGGTGAATTTGCTCTTTGGTTCTTAAATAGTCAGGAAAGTTGCTCATATCATCGTGTCGTTTCTCTCATTTGAATCTACCTCAACCTAAACGCTAGGTAGAGACGTTCCATGGAACGTCTCTACACCAACCTATTTTTTTGTACTCTTACGACTTTTTGAGGATTTTGAGGATTTTGATTTCTTGGAACGACTGCTAGATTTTTTCGCCGCTAAGAGTTCCACGGCTTTTTCTAGGGTAATATCCTCAACCGATAAATCCTCCGGGAGTCCCGCATTGGTTTTACCATGTTTAACATAAGTCCCATAAGGACCCTCATAGACATTGACGGGTTCTTTGTCCTCCGGATGTTCCCCTAATTCCTTTAAAGGAGTCTTAGACTTGCTACGACTACCTCCTTTGGATTTTTTCGGCTGAGACAATATCTCCAATGCACGATCCATGGAAATTGTCAATACATCGTCGCCTTTTTTCAGGGAACGATAATCTTTTCCTTCTTTCCCCTGGTTGTGAACAACGTAGGGACCAAAGCGTCCTAATCCCGCCTGAACTTTACCCCCAGTAGCAGGATGAACGCCCAAGGTACGTGGAAGCGATAATAAACCCAGCGCCATGTCCAGAGTGACATCTTCCATGTTCACCCCTTTGGGTAAAGACATCCGCTTCGGTTTCTTATTCTCCTCTGAGACTTCACCCAATTGCACATAGGGACCATAACTCCCGATTAACAGATAAATCGGTTCACCTGTTTCCGGATGTAGTCCCAGTTTTTCGGGTCCTTGGGTTTTTTGCTTGAGAATCACCTCCACCTGTTCTGCATCCAGTTCCGAGGGGGTCAAGTCTTGGGGAATAGACGCAGTAACGGAACCATCGCCATTTTCAGCTTCGATGTAGGGACCAAATTTGCCAATGCGAACTTTGACATCTAGATTTTCCAGTTCGATACTCCGGGCTTCATTGGGGTCAATTTGGTCTTCCCGTTCGCGAACTTGGGTTTCTAAGCCCTTGTCACCCCGATAAAATTCCTCCAGATAGGGTAGCCATTGGGCTTCTCCGGTGGAGATTTCGTCCAGGGTTTGTTCCATTTTGGCGGTAAAACTGGTGTCTACCAAGTCTGGGAAGTGTTTTTCCAGTAAACTGGTGACGGCGAAGGCGGTGAAGGTGGGGATCAGGGTCTTTTTTTGCATTTGGGCATAGCCGCGATCGATAATTGTACCGATAATGCTGGCGTAGGTACTGGGACGCCCAATTCCTTCACTTTCTAGGGTTTTGACCAGGGAGGCTTCGGTGTAGCGCCCTGGGGGTTGGGTTTCATGACCGATGGCTTCCAGGTTTTTGCACTCTGGATGATCTCCAACGGCTAAGGCGGGAAGGACGACTTCTTGGTCTTCTAAGGCGGCGTCGGGATCATCGGAACCCTCGACATACGCCCGCAGATAACCGGGAAAATCAATCCGTTTTCCGGTAGACCGAAATCCGGCATCTTCAACGTCTAAGTCTACGGTAATGTGGGTTTGGCGCGAGTCTGCCATTTGGGTGGCGACGGTGCGCTTCCAAATTAATTCATAGAGTTGCAATTCACGACCGGATAGTCCAGTATCTCTGGGGGTACGGAACGTATTTCCGGCGGGGCGAATCGCTTCGTGGGCTTCTTGGGCGGCTTTACTTTTAGTGCTGTACTGACGCGGTTTGGGGCTGAGGTATTGCTGACCATACATTTGTTCAACACAACTCCGGGCTGCCGCGATCGCTTGTGCGGATAAATGCACCGAATCCGTCCGCATATAGGTAATATACCCCTGTTCATACAAATTTTGAGCCGTCCGCATCGTATCTCGCGCCGATAGGCTTAATTTGCGGTTGGCTTCCTGTTGCAGGGTGGAGGTGGTAAACGGGGGGGCGGGTTTGCGGGTGACGGGACGTTCGTCTAGGTCAGTCACCGTCCAGGTTTTGTCCGTCAGCCGCGCCTGTAAGTCTCGCGCTTCGGCTTCATTCAGCAGGCGCACATTTCGCCCTTGGATAATTTGCCCGGTGTTGGCGTCGAAATCACTTCCGGTGGCTATTTTTGTCCCGGCTAGGGTGACAAGTTTGGATTCAAAGGGCGTATTGTCTTGGTCTAAGAGGGCTTTTAAATCCCAATAACTCCCTTGACGGAACGCACGGCGTTGGCGTTCTCGATGCACCAGCAACCGCACGGAAACGGACTGAACCCGACCGGCTGATAATCCCCAGGCGATTTTTTTCCACAGTAGAGGCGAGAGGGTATAGCCCACTAATCGGTCTAAAATTCGGCGGGTTTCTTGGGCGTGTACCAGTTGGTCATCAATATCCCGACAATTTTGCAGGGCGTCACGAATGGCTTCTTGGGTAATTTCATGAAAAACCATGCGTTTGCAGGGAATTTTGGGTTTGAGGACTTGCAATAAATGCCAACTAATGCTTTCCCCTTCCCGGTCTTCGTCTGTGGCGAGTACCAACTCTTCGGCGTTTTTCAAGGCGTCTTTGAGTTGTTTGACAACTTTCTTTTTATCCTTGGGGACAACGTAGATGGGTTCAAAATCCGCCTCTACATTGACCCCCAACTGCGCCCATTTTTCTCCCTTGACGGCTTCGGGGATCTCACTAGCCGATTGAGGGAGGTCACGAATATGACCCATTGACGCTTCTACTTGATAGCCCGAAGGCAAGTAGTTGCGAATGGTGCGGGCTTTGGTGGGAGATTCGACGATGACGAGGGTGGTCATGGGAGTCCTCAAAATAGCAGCCTAGCTGAATAGTCTAATCTAAGTCGTTTATGCAGGGTATCAAGTCATTGATCCGTAATCAGAGAGTTTGAACCTTTTCCTTCCTTCAAGAGAACCGGGTGCGTGAGTGCGTAGGGGCGGGTTTAGGGACTTTCTTGTCGCTATTGATGGTAACGTTTGTACAAAACCCGCCCTGACCGATTCTTCACGTCGCTCAAGGACATGGTTTTGAGTGGGAGTGATGTTCATGGGTGTTGGCGTATGCGGTGCATGATGGCTAGGTTCGGTGGCTGGTGCATCCCCAAAGTCGTAATTAGCAGGGCTATGCCTGAAATACAGTCCCAGTTAGTCCCATACTACGCTACTGCTTTGGGTCGATCATCTATAACATGTCTCTTCTTCTCTTATATATCCCATCTCAAGAGTAACTGCACTTTTTCCAGAGGGAAGGTGGGGAAGATGGGGAAGGTGGGGGAGATGGGGAAGATGAGGGAGATGGGGGAGATGGGGAAGATGAGGTTGTAGAGACGTTCCGGTGGAACGTCTGGAAGATGGGGAAGAAAATTGCTAGATCTGCCTCGATCAGGAGTCGGATCGGCATTGCCCACCCGACATCACATCCTTTTTAACTGACGAGGGGTTTGGGGAGCTATAAGTCTCACGCCATAATCTTTGACGCAAGCGTCGAGATGCCTTCACTCCCCAAGTCTATTTTGGGGTTCGATACACCCAAAATAGACATTTACTGTAACTTGTTCTTTGCA
>NZ_JAVJUO010000251.1:0-41427 GCF_040220555.1 Coleofasciculus sp. C1-SOL-03 | reverse complement strand
CATTTATTTGTTCGGCACGACCTACAGGTAGAACCTAGAAAACTTAAGATTATAGGGTTCCAGTAGAGACTATTTGTTACAATAACGCATCTACTGGGTAAAAATCTTAGTGCGTTCATAAGGCTTTTCAGTCTTAACTCCGATTCAGAAATGGCGAGGAGGGGCATAAAGGCAAAAGTTCCTGATGTCCACCGAGAACAGCGGCTCTTCGTGGTAACAGCAGGAGAGAATCCCCAACTAGATTGCTTGCAATTAGTTGGGGTCTGTTCAAGCTAAGTGATACTGATGAACAATCAATTTCCCACACTATAATGTCAGCTTAGTGTGGGAAATTGAATCGAAAAATGATTAAGCTAGCCTTAAACCATTAATGAGCTTTACGACGACGGATCAGAGCCAATGCTCCACCCACTAATCCTAAACCTGCCAATGTAGCTGGCTCAGGGATATCGGTCGTTTCTGCCGTGATCGTAAAGTCGTTGAAGTCTGCATCAGGTCCTGCTCCTTTATCATCGAAGCGAATCGTGTACTTGCCAGAATCAGTTTCTTCAAAGCTAAACATTGCCTGTTGACTTACAGGTTCATTGAGAACATTGGTAGACCAAACCTTACCGTCACTGTCCTCAGGTAGATTTGGTTTTCCCATAGAGTCAAGCAGCAAGCTATACTCTACACCAGCTTTAAACTCGAACCCGTTTGTACAAGACCCATTAGGTGCAGTAACTGTATCGGGACAAAGTCCTAGGAAATCATCTGTTTCCGGCATTATGTATGCCTCGTTCTCGGTAAACAGGGTATACACAGGTGTATCTTTAGCATCTGCTTCTACGATAAACAAGGTCGATTGGAACTTACCGTGAGATTCCAAGAACTCAAAATCAACTTTCGTATCGGTCTCAAACAAAATACCGTCAGTGCCAAATGAGGCAGCTTCTGCTGGCATCGCCGATAAAGCTAGGGTACTGCCAGCGACTAAGCCAAGGACTGTGGAAGTCTTTGCTAAATTCATAGTTTAGTTTCCTCGGTGAACGTTAGTCACTCATCATTCGCTCACTTAGATCTTGAATATGAGTTTTTAGAGTTGCCCACGGTAGATTTGGTTTGACGGGCTATCCTTAGTTGATTGCTAATAGGTCGGTTCTCGAAGCAAGCTTAATCGCCTCACCCCAAAGACAGTCGCTGTCACTAACCGATGTCTGCAACTCTAGCCGATGTCTACAATTGGATAGCACTATGGATTGTATCCATCTAAGTGCTAACACGATTCAACAGATGGGCGAATCATGAGTGACTGTTTACTGATCACTTTGACTATACTCTGATGTAAGTTAATAAGTTCAATTTGTGGGTTAAACTTATCAATTCTTTAAAATAAATTACTTTAAAAAAGTTATTATTTCTCCATGATTAAACATAATAGTTTACATAATCAATAAGCGAAATCTCCTAACCCTGACCCTAACTGTGAATTCGAGGTTCTGGGTAAAGTGTGCTAAGTAACTGACTTTCTACAGTCGCCAGTTCTGCTAACCTCTGGCTGACAACCTCCCGCTCAAAATAGGTGTCCGCTAGCACCCAGTACACCCCGTAGTGTCGGGCTTCAGATGTCATCAACTCTTGATAAAACGCGGCGAGTTCCGGGTCAGGGCAATGAGTTGCTAGTAATCCCAACCGTTCGTGAGAGCGAGCCTCAATTAGAGCCGCAACCAGTAAAGAATCCAATAGCCGATCCGGTTCCTGACGACGAATCTGGGCTGTTAGCTTAGCACCATACGGTGGCGGGGGTAGAGAGGCTAAGGCAATACCCCGTCGTTCCAGCCATTGATTGACCTGTTCAAAGTGATCCAGTTCCTCACGCGCGATCGCAGTAAGCTGACGAACCAGTTGGGTACTCGATGGGTAGCGAAAGATCAAATTCAGGGCGACACCTGCTGCTTTGCGTTCGCACTGGGCATGGTCGAGTAGAATGAGATCAAGGTGAGCTAAGGCTTGTTCAACCCAAGTCCAGCTCGTGGGTTGTTGGAGGGTATGAATCATGACCCAGGGAGAATCTAACACAGGTTTTGGTGACATCGAACTGTCTTGTGAATCACAATAGGGGAAAGATGAGTAGGATAGAGACTGGTATTTATCGCTGGCGTGCCGGATGCTAAACGGAAAAGGTGTGAAATTCAATGAATTTCCTCTGAAACCCGGAAGATAGATGTTAGCACTTGTTTTAACTAATAGATAATAGAGTATCCTGACCTTGAGAATCTTGCCCACCCCTGGTGAACATACCTCGGCACACAATAGTCCAGCGTTTGGGAACAAAACTGGTGCAAGCAAACGTTTATGGGTGCTACTTATTATTTTGACGACACAGATTTGGATCAATAAACAATGACTCATCGCCGGATTGTTATCGGTGACGTGCATGGGCACTACGATACCCTGATGACCTTATTGGACGCGATCGCTCCTAGTAAAGAGGATCAGGTCTATTTTTTGGGAGACTTAATTGATCGGGGTTCCCAAAGCTCTCAAGTTGTTGAATTTGTCAAGCAAAGCCCTTATCCTTGCTTGTTAGGCAATCATGAGCAAATGCTATTAGAAATCCTGGGTCAGGGAGAAATCTATGGTCCAGCCCTGCAAGCATGGCTCTATAGTGGTGGTCACAGTACCATCAATAGTTATGGTGAGAGTGGTGTCCGCCAAGACCATATCGAGTGGATGCGTACCTTACCCACCCATATCGATTTAGGAGATACGTGGTTAGTCCATGCTGGAGTTCATCCCCGTCTCCCCCTGGAAAAGCAAACCGCAGAACAATTTTGTTGGATTAGGGATGAATTTCATAGCATTCAAGCGCCTTATTTTACCGATAAGTTGATTATCGTCGGTCATACGATTACCTTTACCTTGCCAGGAGTGCAACCCGGACGACTTGCTCAAGGGCGAGGATGGTTGGATATCGACACGGGTGCGTATCATCCTAAAAGTGGTTGGCTGACAGGATTAGACTTGACAAATTCACGGGTTTATCAAGCCAATGTTTTCCGACAACGGGTTCGCCAAATGCCACTTGAGGAGGCGGTGACCAAGGTAGAGCCTGCACAACTCTTACCTCGTCGTTCTCTACTCCGTTCTTAGTGGAAGCAATGTAGAGACGTAGCATGCTACGTCTGGGAGCTGGATACCTTATTCAGCAGACCCTAGATAATACATAATACTATCGCAGGGGACGAATTTGGGCTTTGTAGGCACTTTCATCCAAGCCATCACCAACATTCGCTTCAGCCGGATCGATCGCCTGCTTCAAGGCGTTAATGCGATCGTCCACGGCGGGATGAGTGCTGAGGAATGAGGGGACGGAACCCCCTTTCTTCTGGAGTTTTTCCATGAAATTCACCATGGCTGACGGTGCATAGCCTGCTTTTCTGAGGAGATCTAACCCAACCTGATCCGCCTCAAATTCATCTTCCCGACTATTGGGTAATCGCAGCGCTAAGTCTACGCCAATATTGACTAAGGTATTGCGATCTAGACCCGCCGCAACAGCTACTCCCCTGGCGATGGCGGTTTGGCGCATTTGTTCAATCATGTGTTCCTCTTCGATATGCCCGATTTCATGGGCAATCACACTCGCCAGTTGAGCCTCATTGTCCGCTGCTTCAATCAAACCTGTGTTCAGATAAATGAATCCCCCCGTAGTGGCGAAGGCGTTAATGCTGTCATCCTCAACCACCTGAAACGTATAGGGAATATTCGAGCGCTGAACTTCTTTTGCCAATCGCTGACCAATCTGATCAATGTAGCGGTTGACACTGGAATTGCGATAGAGTTGGATCTGGTTTCTCACCAGCTTCTGATTGATCTGCTTCCCGATCTCAACTTCCTGGCGATCGGAAATATTGGAAAGTTGGATAATCTGGACGCCTCGGAAAATCAGATCCATCCAGGGAAGGGCTTGACTGACCTGAGGTGTACCCACGATCAGGCTAAACGCCAAGATTGCTGACACGAATGGATATAATAAACGACGACGGTGACGATGAGACCAGATGGAGAAAGGATTAACCATGGTACATAAAATTAAAATAGCTACAGTTAAGGCACTCTAACAATAGACGCTACTTACAGGATATAAGTTGCCCTTGACTCTCAAGCAACGCTTTCTGATGATCGCATTTACTGAAACGTCTAAGCTTCCCACAGGTTATACTGATCTGTTGTTGCTGCCGTAGTAATTTAAAAATACTAATCGTAAGGGTTTATGACTATTTTGGATTCTAAAGGTCGTCTTTTTGGTAAAGTCAGTATTCTTGATCTAGGGGCTGCCTTGGTCATTTTATTAGTGATTGTGGGAATCTTTGTCGTTCCAGGTACATCGGGTTCCGTCGCCCAGCTACCTGGAAGCAGCGCGACGAAAGCGGTCGAAGTGGATTTGATTGTTCGCGGCTTGAGCGTGCGTCATCCAGAGGATTTGATGTCTCAATTTAGAGAAGAAAAGAAAACAAATATCGTTATTCGTAATCAACCCGCTGGTAAGGTAGACATCGTATCGGTAAAAGAATTGCCCCGCCTGGTTATTGTACCTCAACCCGATGGTTCGGCTAAAGCGCTACCCGATCCCAGACCTGACACCTTTAGTACTGATATACTCATGACCCTCGGTGGTCAAGCCACTATTACCGATGATGGTCCAGTTCTGGGAAATAGCAAGCTTAAAATTGGAACACCTGTGGAATTAGAGGGTAAGGATTACAATTTCAACGCTAGCGTGATTGATGTCAGGGTTGAATGACAGGGAATAGGGAACACAGCTTAATGATGATCTGCGGACAGCCCGACAAGCCAATCCTGAACAAATCCAACCAATTCCGCCTATTGTTATGGAAGTTAAAGTTGATACTTGGGGAAATGCTGTTCCGATTAGTCTTTGGGTACAGACTGGTGAAACAAATCAACAAAAGATTCGCCAGTATCGTCTCTGATTTAATTATTCGTCTTATGTCATTTGTTTTTAATAGTGGAAGTTGTAGGTTGGGTTGACGCAGTAAACCCAACACAACCAAAGGCTAAAGCCCTTACTACGAACTGTGTCACACCTCGACAATTGAATCAGGGCGGGTTTTGTTGATATGTTATCAATAAGTTAGGGCGGGTTTTGTTGTTCATTTATTGATGACAAGTCGTTTTAATGGCTAAACCCGCCCCTACATAATTTATTACTTTTGACTGTTGACTTTTTATGACGATTACTTCAAACTTTCCCATCCCGTCAGCAACAACTGAGTTTTACAGTTGGCGTAATTATCGTTGTGCTTACGACTATTATCAGCCGAATCAGGCTAGCGATACACCATTGGTGTTACTGCATCCGATTGGCGTCGGATTATCCCGTTGGTTTTGGCATCGTTTTTGCCAACAGTGGTATCAAGCGGGATATTCTCAACCCATTTATAATCCTGACTTACTCGGATGTGGTGACAGTGATATGCCCCATGTTGCTTATCATCCTACAGATTGGGCGCAGCAGTTAAATTATTTTTTACACACTATTGTCAAAAAACCCGCTATTGTGGTGGTGCAAGGTGCAGAATTGCCCGTAGCCCTTTCTCTCATCCAGTTACCCGATGCATCTAATTATGTTAAAGGATTCGTATTATCGGGTCCTCCGTCTTGGGCTGTAATGACTCAAGAAACGTCAACATTGAAGCACAAACTTGCCTGGAATCTATTTGATTCGCCGTTTGGTCGCCTATTCTATCGCTACGCCCGTCGCCGCCAATTTTTGCGTTCATTTTCCGCGAAGCAGTTATTTGCTGAACCTGAAGATATTGATGACCAATGGTTAGACAGTCTTCAAAACGGTGCTGTTGATACCGCGAGTCGCCACGCCGTTTTTTCGTTCCTATCTGGGTTCTGGCGACAAGACTATCAACAGGTTATTGCATCCATTCAGCAACCGACGTTAGTGGTTTTCGGAGAACAAGCTAGCAGTATTAGTCGCGAGGGAAAAACGGAAACACCCGAACAACGATTAGATTACTATATCAAGCATTTGCCCCAAGGTCAGGGGTGTAAAATTCCGGGTCGAAACGTTTTACCTTATGAGTCAACGGCGGCTTTTGTCTCTGTTGTTGCCGATTGGATTAATCCAACAGTAAAGATATAGCGCGTCTAAATCATTTTAAAAAACAACGTTGTTTTTATATATTTGTCGAACATTTGTAGCTTATAATTATTAAGCTAGGCTCTTGCTTTTTTCTTCACATGAGCTGTATACAATTGATAGACGCGCTAAAAATCGTTTAACCAAATGTTGCCGGAACTGAACTGTATCCTTTTTTGCGGGCTAGATACACTCTATGCCTACCATCTAGGATTTGGTAGGGTTTCCCTGCACCACGATCAAGAGCAATTGGATTTCTTTGACTGTTTAGTTGACTCTCAAAAGAATCGTAACTATTTTCTAATGCTTTCAGTTTTTTGGGTTCTAGTTCACTGGAAGAGACAGTTTGAATATCAGATAATCTTACCTGTTGAATTTGCATGATAATACTCCAATAAGAAAGATGAATGGTGATTAGCTTGTGATGACACCATTTTTACCACCCTATTCAATCACTAAGCAATATCCCCTGATAAACTAAGGAACTTTCGGCTTAATAATATACCAATCAAGCTTGGCTGAATTCATAAATACAGCTTTCCTCACTGGTACTTTATGTTTACGCAGTTTCTTAATTTTGGCTTAAGTCTAGTGTAAACCAGGAAAAATATAAACATTAACTGATAAACATCAGTAATTACGCTAGGATCACATCAGGAATTTAGAGGGATTCTACTATGGCATCCATCGATGAGCAGTTTACCCAGGCGTCAAACCACTGGGACTTAGACACGCTGTATACAGACCTCGCTTCGGCTAAAGGCAAACGTTTGACACCCGTTGAGAAGCTACATTTGCGGGGTTTGCTTTGCGGTTATAGTCCGACGGAAATAGCCGAAAAGCTAGGTAAGAATGTTAAGGGAGTTGAAACGGATCTCTGTGCCACTTTGTATCGATATGTTAAAAGTTTGGTAAACAAATGTAATGAAAAAATAGAAAATTGGAGAAATATTACAGAATGGCTTGAGGATGCAGGCTATAAAGTTCAGTCATCTGCTGATATAGCCGTCAGTGATTTGTTGCCGGAAAAGAGCGTAGTTAATATCAGTAATATTAGTATTGAGCATAATCAAATAGTAATCGCCTTCAATCTACGCATACCGACCACATCCTCTTCAGAAAATTTAAACCATGATTCTTTGGCTAATATGGAGCAGGCTTTGGACTTGAAGAATACAGTTGACGAAAATACTTCTAAAGGTTCAAATGGGTAGGTAAATAATTTGGTCTTGATATTCGTTATCTAAAGCTCCTCCAGCAATAAGTATCAATTCATCTATTGTTTCACCAATACCCATATCAGGGTTTAAATGAAAATAACTTACGCAGTGGCAATGGTGCGTTACGCTACGCTAACGCACCCTACAGATTTTCTGGATATAATGTGATTTTTTCCGCCTTTAGTTGCATAAGTTTTCTCACCACAGGTGATGGATTCTGTTGTTGTTCTTGCCGCATCTTGTGTCCCCACTCTAACCAATCTGCCATATAGTTACTAATTGTTTCTTGATGATGTAGATAATAAAGGATCGTAGCATAGACTTGTTCTAGGGTAAGTGAGGTATAAATTTTGGCAATTTCTTCTGGGGTACGAGCGCGATAAATGTACTCATACAAGATAGTCTCAATTCCGATACGCGAACCCTTAAGCCGAATATCATTGGGGGTGAGACTATTGAAATAGTCTTCAAGTTGCATCGTTGGCTCCTTTTATTCAAACTTAAAACTAATATGTAGCAGGCTACGTCTCTACAATCAAAACTCTTTTATGATTTATCCAACTTAAAGACTTAAGGCTGGTGGGCAATGCCCACCCTACGGTATATCCATGATTTTGGTGATCCAAAACTGCAAATTTTCAGCGCCATCCAACTTAAAATTAGTCGCATTGACTGATACAAAATCTGGGTTAACGACTCCTTGTATAATCCAGTCCGCGTAGGCGGACTTGGTTTGTGTAGCAGCGATTTAAATCGCCTACTTTCTTATACAAAATCTGGGTTCATGACTCCTTTTATAATCCAGTCCGCGCAGGCGGACTTGGTTTGTGTAGTAGCGATTTTAATCGCCTACTTTTCTCAATCAAACCGCCAATTAAACGGTAGACGCGCATAAATCCCTTTGGGATCATTCATCGCTTGTAACATTGCCAAATCCTCTTTCAATTTCATAAACTCTGCCATTAACGGATCAGTCTGTCGAGTTTTAGCACCACCATTCCCCATAAACTCATCAATCAAACGTTCTTCCAAGGTTTGGAATCGAGGATATTCTTCTAATTTCCAATCCTCGCCTAAATTTGCCTCTTTGACGGCATACTCAATCGCATCATCGAGTCCGCCAATTTCATCGACTAACCCCAACTGTTTAGCATCAATCCCTGACCAAACTCGTCCCTGAGCGATTTGGGCAACTTTATCTTTGGGTAACTTCCGAGACTCAGCAACTTTATCCAAAAACTTAGAGTAAATTTGGTTAACTATTTTTTGGATCAGGGCTAACTCTTGCGGCGTTTTGGGACGAGAAACGGTTTGCAGATCAGCCAAACGTCCCGTTTTTACCACATCCCACGTAATCCCATTCTCGTTGGCAATTTGCTGGACATTCATCAGTAGTCCAAAAACGCCAATTGAACCCGTTACAGTATTGGGTTCGGCAAAAATCCGATTACCATAAGTGGAAATCCAATATCCCCCCGATGCGGCTACATCCCCCATGGAAATAATCACAGGTTTGGAGTCGCGGGTGAGTTTGACTTCCCGTTGAATAATCTCAGATGCGGTAGCACTACCTCCCGGACTATTCACTCGTAAGACAACCGCTTTTACCGAATCATCAAGGCGCAATTTTCGCATTTGTGCGGCAAAGGATTGCCCTCCCACCTCTTGGACACTTCCTTCACCATCAACGATTTCACCACTGGCATAAAGGACAGCAATTTTATTTTTAGAAGCGCGTTGATGTCCAGGTTTATCAGCGATATCTGCATAGGTGGATATGGGAATCTGACGAAAGGATTTCTCGGTTTCACGTTCACCTGTGAGTTCCTGAAGTTGGGCGATGACTTGATCGTAATAGCCAACTTTATCGACTAAGCGGCGTCCAATTGCATCCGATGCCAAGACGATACCTTGAGTATCCGCGATCGCTTGTAACTCTTGGGGCGTTATTTTACGACTTTTCCCTACCGTTGTCCGAAATTCTGTCCACAGATCTCCGAGTAACGCTTGGATCTGTTGTCGGTTTTCGGGACTCAATTCTTTCAGGACAAAGGGTTCCACCGCTGACTTATATTTGCCCACCCGAATCACCTGAATCCCAATGCCAAATTTTTCTAAGGCTCCGGTGAAAAACATGGGCTGAGAACTAAAGCCATTCATTTCCAGGCTACCCATGGGATTGAGGACAATTGTATCTGCGACTGAATTTAGATAATATTCTTCTTCCCCTGAATCAACATCGTAGGCGATAATTTTTTTGCCGCTTTCTTTAAACCGTTCCAAGGCTTCTCGAACTTCTTTGAGTGTGGCAAACCCTGTCCCACTACTGGTCGTGGTATCTGATCCATCCAGGTAAAGTGCCACAATCCGGGAATCCTCAGCCGCCGCGTTTAAGGTATCGACAACCGTGCGTAATGTAATTGTATCTGTTTCTTCTCCAGATAGGGCTTCTTCAATCGCTCGACTGGTGCTGGATGTGGGATCGGTATCCCGAACCGTTAAGGATAAGTCAAAAACCAGTACCGATTTATCTTTGACTTGGGGTCCAGTATCTCTGGATGCGGCGGAGATAATTAAACTGATGAGTCCAACGGTGCCGATACCGAAAAATAAGGTAAAACCGAGCAGGCTACCCAGCATACTGGCGAAGGTTTGGGTAATAAATTTACGCATTTTCGAGTTGTTTGTTGTGAGATGTCCGTTATCCGTTGTCTGTTTTTAGTGACTTTATTAAACGTTTACGATTGATTTAAGATGAATGGCACTGACTTAAGGTTGGTGGGCAATGCCCACCCTACGGTATATCAAGGGTTGCAGCGATCCAAAACGGCTTATTTCAGTGACATTGGATTTAAGATATAAGTTTAACTGGGATTCGAGTTCACTAATTAGGGGATTGAGTTGATTAATTTGTTGCTCCGTTATAAGCTGCTGTGTATCGGCTTGTCTTAACCAACGCTGAGTTTCGGACAAAGAGCTTATCGCCATTTTGACGCAATGTTGGTTATCTTGAACATCACCGAGTCCTACTCCCTTGGCAATCGTCGCGCCAATCCCATCGGCTGCAAGAATAATGGGTTTGCCTATCGTATCTTTGGCAAGTGGCTGCCAATCCTGAACAATGTCCCAAATTGCATCAGCTAATTGTTCTGCCAAGCGGTAAACTGGTAATGTCTGGAAGTTTGTTTTCGACATTGGCACACCCTGGCGATCAACAACGGATAACTGCCTCTATCGTAACTTGAATGTCACTGAACTAATAGTTTGTAGTTAGGGATTCACTGATGGCGCTAAAGCGCAACTACAAACATTCATCTTAACTTCTGTAGGGCGTCAGATTGTCTGAGTTGAGACAGATTGGCATTTCCTGTACAAAAGAGTACTGTGGTTATTTCCGCGATTAATAACTGTACGAGTTCATCTACCGCCTGCGTAGACTCGGATGCGGCTTGGAGAAAGGGAAAGGCTAATCCGGCTAAATCTGCACCCAGCGCGATCGCTTTGGCAACTTCTAACCCATTGCGTAATCCACCGGACGCGATTAGGGGAACATCCGGGGCAATGTCTCGAATACTGCTGATACAATCGGCTGTGGGTAATCCCCAGTCGGCAAAGGTTTGTCCTAAGCGACGTTGCTTGAGATTTAATGCCCGTTCACTTTCAACTTTTGCCCAAGAGGTTCCCCCTGCACCCGCAACATCAATGGCGCTAACCCCCGCGTCCAGTAGTTTCTGTGTCATGGGGGCTGAGATGCCATTACCGACTTCTTTGGCAATCACAGGTACAGGTAATTTGCAGCACAATTTGTGTATTTTGTCAAGTAAGCCGCGAAAATTGGTGTCCCCGTTCGTCTGAATACATTCCTGTAAAGGATTGAGGTGCAAAATTAAGGCATCGGCGGCTAACAGTTCTACCACGCGCAAGCATTCATCCAAGCCATAACTGTAATTGAGTTGCACCGCGCCCAGATTCGCCAATAATAGAATATCCGGTGCGAGCGATCGCACGGCAAACGTATCCGCCACTTGGGGATTCTCCACCGCGACTCGCTGGGAACCCACACCCATGGCTAATTTATACGTTTGGGCGATTTCAGCAAGGCGACAATTAATCGTTTGCGCCTGTTGGGTTCCCCCAGTCATAGAGGATATGAGTAAGGGGGCGCCTAAGGCTTTACCTAGAAATTGGGTAGAGATATCAATCTCATGGCGGTTGATTTCTGGTAAACAACAGTGGGTAAACCGATAGCGTTCTAATCCATTGGTGATTTGATTAAACTGGACATCTTCATTGAGACAAATTCTGATGTGATCGGCTTTGCGGGTTTGGGTTTCTGTCATCGAAAATTAGGGGTGGTAAGTTTTGCCTTCTTGCACTAGAATACTTTGATTAGCTCTACCGCATCTCGTCCATCAACATCCTGTAGGTAAACCTTGACTTGTTCATCTCTAGAGGTGGGTAGCTGTCTCCCGGTAAAGTCGGGACATATCGGTAACTCCCGATGTCCGCGATCGACCAGAACTAATAACTGAATCACTTCGGGTCTACCGTATTCAGTCACCGCATTGAGGGCGGCACGAATCGTGCGCCCACTAAAGATAACATCATCGACCAATACCACAATTTTGCCCGAAAGATCACAGGAAATTTCGGTTTTCGCTGGAGTACGAACACCAATCTGATCCAAATCATCGCGGTAGAAGGTAATATCGATCGCGCCTACTGCTACCGATTCCTGTTCTAACATTTCAATTTGCCGTCCTAGCAGTTTTGCCAGGGGAACTCCGCGAGTATAAATGCCTAAAAGGACAAGTTTTGACACATCTCCGGCGCGTTCAATCACCTCAGATGCCAAACGTGTTACCGTGCGGCGCAGTTCTTCAGGGGAGAGAATTTCAATAGTTTGAGTTGGCATTCTCGTTGCTGGTTTGATGGCGGATGGGATAGGACTAGGGGAGAGAATTAGGGATATTGTCTAGAGTTCACGGCATATAGTTTGGAGTAGGGGCGGGTTTAAGGACTAATATAAATTGTCTTTCCTAATTTGGTTGCAAAACCCGCCCTTTGTTTAAGTTTGGGGTTTTGAGGTATGACCCTTTGTTTCGCTAGTGGAGAATCGAGTTTTGATGCCATATATATAAGGATGGGAATAAATGAGAAGACTCCAGTATGGCGATCGCGATGACCAGCCAAATCAAACAGCAGTATCGGGTCAACTGTAACCCTTGGTCAATTTTGGTCGGTGTAATTGGCTCAACCGGATCACCTAAAAGAGGTTTATATTTGGCAACGCCTTGATACCAGTTGGTTCCCCCCAATTGTACGCCCAGAATAGCAGCATAAGCACATTCACTCCAACCTGAATTGGGGCTAGGATCGCTCATTGCATCTCGGTCGCATAAACTCCACACTTTTTCAGGTTTTCCTGACCAAAGCGCTAAGGTTATTACCGTGAACCGACAAGGCAGCCAGGTTAAGTAATCCTCAAGTTTAGCACTGAACCAGCCTAAATCTGTATAAGGTTCGCGTCGATAACCAATCATTGAATCTAGAGTGCTAGCTGCTTTATAGGCTAAAGCCAAGGGAACGCTACCCACGGCTGGAAAAAATGCGCCAATAATAGCATAAAATAAGGGAGCTGTAACACCATCCGTGGCATTTTCTGCCACAGTCTCTAGCACCGCCCGAAACATTTCCGGTGCTGTCAGTTTTTCTGTATCTCGACCCACATATTGACGCAAACGAGAACGCGCTTGCTCTAACTCTCCATTAGTTAGCGGTTCTACCACATCATCCGCCGCATTTCGTAAACTGCGACCCGCAAAACAGCTTGCCAACAGAATACTTTCCACCCCAATCCCTACCCCAGGATGAAACCAGTTTGCTGCCAACACGATGAACCAGCCTGCCATGCCACTACCGATAATTAATCCTAACCCCAATCCAATTCCGGCGAGGCGGCGTTCCCAGGAACGATAAAGATTGTGAATCATCCATTGACTGAAGTGAGAAACCAGCCAACCCATGACCTGGACGGGATGAAGCCAACCCCAAGGATCACCTATCCAGTAATCGAGACTGGCGGCAAGTAATAAAACAATGGCACTTCTAGTCAATGGAGTCGCCTTTGAGCGTATCTATATTCTCTTCCCAATTCGCACCATCAAAGGACACTCTGGCAAATCGAGACAGTACATCATCATCGAGACAACGTAGGTTAACATCAATCGACTGGGGATGAGAACGCGGGCGATAAAAGGGGTGAATCCCACAAATACGGCAGAATGTATGTTTAGCGGTATGGGTATTAAATGTATAAGTGGTTAAAACATCACCACCCCTTAATAGGGTAAACCGTTCTGGGGGGACAATTAGGTGGATGAAGCCTTTTTTGCGACAAATTGAGCAATTGCAATCGATTGCCTCGTGGTGGTCAACGGTCACACGGAAACGGACAGCACCGCAGTGACAGCCTCCATGATAGGTAATCGGTTGATTCATACTGGTGATTCCCGATCAAAGTTTCTATTAAATCACAAAATTGGTTTGTTCTCCTTGAGCGGCTTGCCAACTCCGAGCATCATAGTAAAGATCGGCAAGGGTTATGCTATATAGTGCCTCTTTGAGTTTTTCGTGCAGTCGATGCCACAAGGTTAAAGTTACCCAGTCTTCGGCTTGAGTCGCATCTGCCCTGTGGTGGTGTAACGGTTCGATTGTTTCGCCAACGGCGGCTAAAATCTGACCCAGAGAAATTTTTGAAGGGTCGCGAGCTAATTGATAGCCACCTTGAGAACCCCGTACTGAATTGACTAAATTAGCACGACGCATTTCAATCAGTAGTTTCTCTAAATATGGTGCAGGTAGATCTTGGCGCTGGGCAATCATTTTCACGGATGTTGGTCCATAACCGGGCTGTAGGCTGAGATCAAGCAGCGCTTTGACACTATAATGTCCGCGAGTTGTCAACTTCATAGGGATTGTAATCTCTCCTAGCTTGGAGTTGGTTTGAAGCTGGAGTCTACTTCAGCCAGTTTCAGGTTGGGTTGTACAGGGTTGAGAGTTGAACGGGTTTTATTGCCGTCCCCGTAAGGTTGTACTGTCAACTATAACCTGATGGGTTTTTCCTGAAGCCTGATAACGCCTCCCATCAATCCTGAGTTTTGCAGGTCATGGGTTTTTGTTGCTGACTCGAGCAACTAGAAACGCCCCAGCTTATCGCCTTGTATCCATTACTGACACCTGCTCTAGTCAGGCGTTGATTTGTTACAAAGATAAATTCAACAAATATAAGCAACCAAGTTGACAGTATGCGTGTAATATAGTTTTATAGAGGGTGATATAAGACCAAGATTTTGTTATCTTGGTTATGTATCAGTATAGCGAAATCGCTATCCGAGACCTCACTGTTTAGGTTTAGATTCAAGTTGATGGCTAAAAAGAAAAAAATGGAGTCCAAGATGGAACCCTTAGAGGGTCAAGCACTGCTTGAGAAAGTTAGAGAGCTAGGTAACCTCAGCAAAGAAGAAAAAGCGAGAGCCTGCGGCTACTACACCGTGACGAAGAACGATGTAGAGCGCGTCAATATGATGAAATTCCTCAATGCGCTAATTGACGCTGAGGGTATTGAATTAGATAGCAAAGCCAATGGCAATGGACGTGGGGGTAGGAGTGCGAGCTATCGCATCTCTGTGCAATCTAACGGTAATCTGCTTATTGGTTCTGCTTATACGAAACAGATGGGTTTACAACCTGGGGATGAATTTGAAATCACCTTAGGTCGCAAACACATTCATCTCAAGCAACTTGGCGCAGAAGATGAGATTGATGAGTAAGGATCAGGCGATGGCGAAGGAAAAGCCTAGAGCCTAAAGATGCTGACTGTTTACCAGCCCTTCAATTGTCTTGAGTCACAGTAGCGACAACGGATAAGTCCGCGTCCCAACCATCAGGTTGGGCGATAGGATTTTTATTGGAGTTGGCAAAAAATACCCCCGTTAGAATCTGGATGATTGAACGGGGGATATATTGCTGGTATAAACGGCTGAACTTGCCATGAATTAAAATGGTCAAGACATAACCCAATGGGGAGAAGTCATCAACAATAACACAGACACATACATTCCCCAAAACAAAATGAAAATAAATTGTAGGTCGCGTCGAGCCACAAGGATAGCCGCGATCGCGAAGGTTAAGGCGACTGAGCTAGAAATGACAAGTACAACGCTTTCAGAGGCGGCGAGTAGGAAATAAAGAGTAGCGGCGATCGCTCCTAAACCCATAACACCCAATCCTAAGACCCAGAGACGAGGATAGGACTGAGAGCGGGGCGAATTCCACACAGCAGCGAGTTGAGCGCCACCGGCTAGGGCTAAAGCCGGGTAGATTGGCAAACTATACTCTGGTAAGGGAGACCCCATCAGACAAACAGCTCCCCCATAAACAATTGTCCAAACTAATACGAATTTTGCCCAGCCCCAATTACGATGAGTCCACGCCAGTCCTAATCCATAAGACCAAAACAGTAACCAGGGAACCGAAAATTTTAAGAAGTCCCAGAGGTAATCGTCATAGCCAGCAAGAGTGCTCTTAATCTCTAAGGAATGCCAAAACGGTTGTAGTGATGCTTTGATCAGATTGGCAGTGAGAAACCCTTGACCATCAATCCAGGGGAGAGTATACCAAACCAATCCGGGTATGAGACCTAAAACCCAACCCAACCACCAATAGCTGGATCTGAGCAATCTCGGCGTATCCCAGGCAATAAAAATCAAACCAATCGCCAGCAAGAGAAACCCCAATCCAATGCCCTGAGTCAGGCAAATTAACGCCAAGCCAAAACCGGCTGCCAAAGCCCAACGAAAATCACGGCGCGATCGCAACAGACAGAACATCATCAGCATGACAAAGCATAACACCGTACTATCGGCGATCGCCAGACGTCCATACTGCACAATCGGTAATACAGTTAAATAAATGAAGCTGGAAAAAAGCGCATTTTGGCGGGAGGGGAAAATTTCCCGACCGATTCCATAGAACAGGGGAACAGACAGGGTACTCAGAATCGCCGTGGGTAAGCGGGTGATCCAGGTGCTATCATTCCCTGTCTTATAAGCCAAAGCAATTAACCAATACAGTAACGGTGGATTTTCCACATAAGATTTGTCCCCAAACCTGGGATAAAACCATTGCCAAGATGCCAAAGGCGTGGTACTTAATTCACCAGCGACCTGATGGATTGTTTGTTCACTCCCATTTAAGAGCGGTGGACTATCCAGATTCATGCAAAATAAGAGCAAAGCGGCTAAGAGTAAGCCGAACATCCACATCCGCTCAACCCAACGTTGAGTTTTGCGAATTCGACTCTCTGAGCGTCCCCAAATAAATGTTTGACGATTCATCTTTAAACGAACAAGTTAGAGTGCTGCTGGTCGCCAGTCGTTCACCTTGCTGCTATCCAACAGGTTGCCTTTGCCTTCACCGTGACTCAACCCGTGGCGCGACCTAATCAAACGGTGACTTTTCAATTATGACTTTTCAGTTCAAAATAAAAAACTCTGGTGTCCCCGATTCGCGGTACGAACAAATGTAAACAAGTCTCAAATCCTGATGATTCCCTGTTCCCCAATCTCACCCCTCAACGTGAATTTTGTCCAACCCCTTATAGATCGATAGACGGAGCCGCGTTAGGATCAACGTTAGTGTCACACCAACGGGTTAACCGAATCACTCCTGCCGCTTATTCACAGTAGTATAGTTAGGCTTTATCAACTCAACGTGCGTATTTTGTTAAATAGAGCCAATCATCAGGCATCTAGAACTTAATCGATCACCTGCGACAAGCATACCTATGGAAGGATCTTTTGAATTAACCCTACAAATGGTCATCGCTGTCTGTGCTGGAATCAGCGCTCAGGTGATTGCCGAGTACCTCAAAGTTCCCAGCATTGTCTTTCTGCTGATCTTCGGCGTTGCCCTCGGCTCCGATGGTTTAGGGTTATTACACCCCCAAGAACTGGGAGTGGGTTTGGAAGTCATTGTTGCCCTATCCGTAGCCGTGATTCTGTTTGAGGGAGGACTGAACCTCAACCTACGCGACTTAGGCAAAGTATCCGGTTCGCTGAGAAACCTCGTCACCCTGGGAACACTGATTACCCTGCTAGGCGGTGGAATGGCTGCCCATTGGTTAGGAGAATTTCCCTGGTCTATTGCCTTTCTCTATGCTGCTCTCGTGGTGGTGACGGGTCCGACGGTGATTGGTCCACTGCTCAAACAAGTGAAAGTAGACCGACGAGTTGCTGCCCTTTTAGAAGGAGAAGGGGTATTAATTGACCCCGTGGGGGCGATTCTATCCGTTGTCGTCCTCGATACCATTCTCAACAGCGAGGCGGGAGCCTCGGCTGCGATTGTCGGTCTAGGATTACGCCTAGGTATTGGGGGCGTAATTGGCGGTATTGGTGGCTGGCTGCTGGGTTTATTTCTCAAACGAGCCGATTTTCTCTCCGAAGACCTGAAAAACCTGGTCGTGTTAGCCGGGATGTTAGGCTTATTTGGCTTGGCACAAACGATTCGCTCCGAATCCGGATTAATGGCAACCGTCGTCGCCGGAATCGTCGTCGGCGCGTCTTCTCTACCCGAAGAACGGCTGTTGCGACGGTTTAAAGGACAATTAACCGTGCTGGGGGTGTCCGTACTCTTCGTTCTCCTCTCCGCCGATTTGTCCATTGACAGTGTGTTTGCCTTAGGCTGGGGCAGTGTCTTCACGGTGTTGGCATTAATGACGCTGGTGCGCCCGGTGAGTGTCAGCTTATGTACCTGGAATAGCGGCTTAAATTGGCGACAGAAAATCTTTTTATCCTGGATTGCGCCCAAAGGAATTGTCAGTGCGTCCGTCGCCTCCTTGTTTGCGATTCTGTTAACTGAACGGGGGATTAATGGGGGAGACTCGATTAAAGCCCTGGTCTTCCTAACGATTATGCTGACCGTCTTTTTACAAGGCTTAACCGCGCGTTGGGTTGCCAAATGGCTGCAACTGAATCCTCAGGAAAAGGCAACAGGTGCAGTGATTGTCGGTTGTAATCCCTTGGGTCGTCTGATTGCCCGTTTGTTTCAAGAACAGGGAGAAGAGGTGGTTCTCATCGACACTGATCCCGAAGCCTGTGAAAAAGCCGAGGAGGAAAATCTACGGGTGTTCCAAAGCAGTGGTTTAGATGTTGAGGTTTTAGAAGAAGCTGGGATTGAATCGGTGGGTACATTTCTGGCAATGACCAAGAATGGGGAAGTGAACCTAGTCTTAGCGCAACGCGCCGTGGAAGAGTTTGCGCCGCCACGAGTGGTTGCTGTATTTCCCCGTGATCCCCAAGGCAATGCCCCGAATAATAAAACCAATAAAACCAAAGTCCATCAAGCCTTTGTTCCGCAACTGCCGATTAAGACATGGAATAAGTATATTGTCGAGGGGCAAGTCAAGTTAGGTACAACCACGTTGAAAGAGTCGGGATTAGCCTTTCAGCGAGCGCATTTACAAGCGTTGATTCGGGCGGGGGAACTGGTTCCCTTATTAATCGAACGCCAAGGCAGTTTACAAGTGGCTAGCGCGAATGAAACCTGGCAAGCTAATGATCAAATTATTTATCTGCTGCATGATCCCAGACCTAAACTCTTGAAACGCTTATCCGGTGGCAGTTCCTCCTCCCGGCTGGCGGTAGAAAAGTTGCCAGAGGTTGAGGAGATTCCGATTTCCGAACCTGTGGAAGAGAAAGCGGTTAAAGAAATTGCCAATAAACCTAAGGGTGGAAAAGAGGCGAAGGTTGAAGGATGAAACAGTTTTGACTCTTCGCAAAGCTTTTCGGGCATGGCGTGCGAGTGTGTAGGGGCGGGTTTAGACGCTTCCTTAGTGGGGGTATCGATAACATTTCAACAAAACCCGCCCTGACTCAAAATGCAGGTTTTTTTATTCAATACTGTCTAATGATTCAGAGGAATCGCTCACTGAATAAAGGGCGCAAGCCTTGCGCCCCTACGATTTTTACCTTAAATAGGAAATCCATGATTTCATTGGTTCTGGCGAACCATACCAAAGTCCCTGTCTTCGCGGTGAATGCAGCACCCCTTCTAAGGTGAGATTCACCGCCCCCTCTAAATGAGCCGCTTCAATGGGAGTAATCCCATCTCCCCAACAATTGCCGACTCCACAGGTTTGCTGATAACTGTTATACGCTAACCATTGACCCAAACGTCGTTGACCATAGATAGCTTTACCCGCGACACAGATATATTTAACCTGGGGATAAAACGCTCCCGGATAGTTGATTGCCACAAAATCCAGATTGCGTTTCGTCCAGCGCTCTTGGCTAGTATGAGGTGTCCCTAATGTTACCAGTGTGGCAATAGTCGGATGAGCATTCCATAATCCTGGGACTGAGGGTGTCACATCGCCATGAATATCGTAGGGTTTTTCGCCCAGGTAGATTCGGGCAATCCAGCCCCCGGCGGAATGACCAATCAGATTAACCTGAGTGGCGTTGTAATCTGCCATCACCTGTTTCATGGTTTGGTCAAGTTGGCGTAAAATTGGTACAACTGAGCGACCGCCAATGGTGGGAATCCAATCGCCTTGTCGTAGCGGTACTGTTACCGTAGGAAACCCTAACTGATTTAAGGCGGTTTCTAATCCTCGATATTCAGTTGCCCCGGCAAAAAAACCCGGTAGAATAACAGTCGGTAGTGGCATTTGGGATTTTAGCTTTTTTTATATTAATTAAACGTAACAAATAGTGATGGGGCAAGTTGGCACGCTTTACGGTCTGAGTGTCGGTCCAGGCGATCGCGAATTAATCACGCTCAAAGCCCTGCGTATCCTCAAACAAGCGCCAGTGGTGGCGTTTCCGGCGGGAGTAAGGGGAAAATTGGGTATGGCACAGCAGATTGTCGGGCAATGGTTAGATGCTCAACAGATTCAACTGCCTTTAACATTTCCTTACGTGCAAGACCTTGACATTCTTACCCAAGCGTGGGAAGAAGCCGCCGAACAGGTGTGGCATTATCTCAATGTCGGGCAAGATGTGGCGTTTGTTTGTGAAGGGGATATCAGTTTTTACAGCACGTTCACGTATTTGGCGCAAACCTTACAACAGCAGCAATCCAGCGCCGTCGTGCAAATGATTCCTGGCGTCTGTTCACCCATGGCAGCCGCCTCAGTGTTAGGATTACCGCTAACGGTGCAACGCGATCGCTTGGTGGTGCTGCCAGCTCTCTATAATGTAAAGGAACTGGAAACAATTTTAGACTGGGCGGATGTCATAGTCCTGATGAAAGTGAGTTCAGTGTATGAACAGGTCTGGCAGGTGTTGCATCACCGTCAATTATTGGACACCGCCTGGGTAGTCGAACGCGCTACCCTACCCGATCAAGTGATTTATCACGATTTACGCGATCGCCCAACCCTAAAATTACCCTACTTTTCCATCATGATTGTCAACGTTACCCAATCCCTGAGTTCAATTAAACTCTAGATTATTTTTATTAAAACGATCTTATAGAATTTCCGACAACCCCGCAACGGAGAGAATGATAACGGCTATGTCGAATCTCTTATTTAGAACGGTTTCCGAGAAACTTAATCAGCCAACTGGAATCGCGGTCATGGCATCGGTGGGTATTCATGTCATCTTGGGGCTAACCTTACCCTCTTATGTCCCCGTTTTTTCCAATGAAGCGCCACTGACGCGGCGAACTGTACAAATGTTGGAATTAAGCGAAGCCGATTTGAGTCGCCTACCCGATTTATCGGTGCCAACGGTTCCCCCGTATATTTATCAGCAGACACCATTACAATCGCCATTCCCACCGCTCCCCTCTCTCTCCTCTCCCCCTCCCCAAGAGTCTTTACCCCTCGATGGCACCATCTCGGTGGCTCCTCCTTCACAATCGTTGAAAATTCCGTCATCCTCATCGACTCGGAAACGAACCCGAACCAATCCACCGAGTACCCCATTTCCAACTCGGAAGAGAACGCTAGGAATCCCGATTTTGAGTCCCAGCCAACTTCCGCCACCGCCTCCCCCAGGAACAATGAATCCTGAGTCGAGATCCATAGAAACAAAGCCTAAGCCTAGTATTGATGGTTTGGCAGCACAATTACGCGATCGCAACTCATCGGTGTTGACGAATCCACGCTCTAAACCACCGGAACCCCCCAAAGATAAAAAGGAAGTTACTCTCAATCCAGAGACTGATCCTGCTGCTAATCAAGATGATCCAACCCCAAATCCAGAAGACTCGGCATCAGAATCGGATCAGTCAGTAGCAAAAAAACCCAACTCTGAGCAACAGTCAGATAGCACTGGTGCTGAAGGGAATAAGGTAGAACCTCCGCCCGTACAACCAAGAACATTGATTGCTGACTATCCTAAAGCCGCTTGCCAGAAGCAGGTTAATGGCAACGCTCTATATAGCGTCGTTGTCGGCACTGATGGCAAACCGACGAATTTACAACTCATTCAACGAGCCGGTGATCCCATTCTTGAGCAAAAGGCACAAGATACAATTCAAGCTCATCGTTTTCTGAATCGCACGGAACAGCCACAGGAATACCAAGTCTCGGTTGAGTTCTCAGGTCAAGACAAGGTTTGTCCGAAGCCAACACCTCCCGAAGCCTCGGATCAGACTCCTGAGGGTTCTAATTCGCCAACACCCCAACCTGAGAATCCGGAGGCGGCTGAGGACTCGAATTCTCCAAGTTCTTCCTCTTCCACTCCAGACACCTCGGATCGTGATCCAGAAAACTCTGAACAACCATCGCCATCAGACACAACATCAGAGTCATCAGAGTCCGAGGCTCAAAAAGACCAGCCTGAAGAATCAGCGAATCCAGCAGAGGAAAGCCCTGAAGCCTCCAACCCACCTGACGTAGTTGTACCCACACTCTAATCCTAAAAGGGCGTTCGGGATCAATTTTGAATCGGTCTACTCCTTGATCCCCAACCGGATGTTAAGATGATCGACGGTTAGAATTATCCCCTCCGAGATTACAGCAAAAAGGAACCCAAGTCATTATGCCTTCACGAGAACCTCGCCGCATACTCATAACAGGTGGAGCGGGGTTTATTGGCTCCAACTTCGTCCATCACTGGTGCGATCGCTACCCCGATGATCGAGTCGTTGTTCTCGATTTGCTCAGTTACGCCGGCAATCGTCGGAATCTAGAGCCAGTCGAGGGACGAGAGAATTTGCGGTTTGTACCGGGAGATATTTGCGATCGCACGTTGGTTGATGCCTTACTCCGCAGTGAGACGATTGATACCGTTGCCCACTTTGCGGCGGAATCCCATGTGGATCGCTCAATTTTAGGACCTGAAGCATTTGTGAGAACAAATGTTCTGGGTACATCAACTCTAGTCGAAGCCTTTCGCCAGCATTGGAAAAAGCGGGGGTGTCCAAAGAGCGATCGCTTCCTCCATGTGTCTACGGATGAAGTCTATGGCAGTTTGGCTCCAAATGACCCGTTGTTTAGTGAAACGACACCGTATCAACCCAATAGTCCTTATGCGGCGTCTAAAGCGGGTAGTGATCACATCATTCGTGCCTATCATCATACCTACGGCGTCCCCACATTAATTACCAATTGCTCCAATAACTATGGTCCCTATCAGTTTCCCGAAAAGCTGATTCCCTTGATGTGCATTAACATCATGCTGGGTCAACCCTTACCCGTTTATGGGGATGGGCAGCATGTGCGGGATTGGCTTTATGTGAATGATCACTGTCAGGCAATTGATTTAGTCATTCACCAAGGAATTCCCGGCGAAACCTATAACATTGGCGGTAATAACCAAATCAAAAACCTAGATTTGGTTCAAATGGTTTGCCAGCTTATGGATGAATTAGCCTCGGATTTGCCAGTTTCTCCCAGTAAAAAGTTAATTACTTCTGTAAAAGATCGACCCGGACACGATCGCCGATACGGAATTGATGCTCGCAAAATTAAGGCAAAACTGGGTTGGACGCCTCAAGAAACGATTGAAGGAGGATTACGTAGTACCGTTGAATGGTATTTGACCCATCGGGATTGGTGGGAACCGTTGCTGTCGAAGGAGTACAAAGATTACTACCGAAAAATTTATGGTTAAATCAGCAAAGGATGTTTGCTGATAGTTGGGTGAGGATTAAGCTGTTCGGTATTCAAACCTTAATGTCAACAATGACAAAATCCTTGTAGTGCGAGCATCTTGCTCGCTACTAATACCCAATTTACAGCAGTTTTCAAGTTAGTAGACTACAATCGAGGAAATATAAATTTATCCACCTTGATTAATGGCATAATTGGGGTTCAGTTTAATGGCTTGAGTAAAGTCGCGGATAGCATTCTGTATTTCTATGAGTTTCAGGTAAATAGTACCTCGGTTGCTGTAGGCGATCGCTAGGTTAGGTTCAATCTCAATTGCCTTACTGAAGTCAGCCAAAGCTTCCTCTAGCTGTCCCTGTTCTCGATACAAAAGTCCGCGATTATTGTAAGCTAAAGCATAATTTAGATTAAGTCTCCTCTTTCTAATTTTTCTACTGCTTGTTGAAGAAAATCATCAGCCGTATTTTGGGCACTGTAGCGGTTAACTTGGGTAGACCTAATTTGAACAGGTTGGATTGCATGAGTAGTAACTGGAATGATTGGGACACTGATAGCGATGTATTTCACTCAAGTTTCTGAATGATGTATAGCGGTTCTCAAGCGTGTAAACTATATCGGCTGTAGGGGCGCAAGGCTTGCGCCCTGCGCCCAAATATAAGCACTACTGAAGCTGCTGGATTTGTTGTTGGGCATTTTGGTAAAGCGTCATGTCGCCCTGTTGTCTAGATAAATCTGCCGCCTTTTGAAAATCCGCGATCGCACCTTCTTTATTACCGAGTTGAACACGGGTAAGCCCGCGATGATAATAAGCTTGGGCGTAGTTAGGATTAATCTCAATTGCCTGGTTTAAGTCAGCAAGGGCTGTTTGCAGATTGTTCTGTTGCAGACGGATAAACCCCCGATTCGAGTATCCTTGGGCATAATTAGGATTAATGGCAATAGCTCGATTCAAATCAGCAAGAGCTTCCTGAATTTTTCCCTGTTTTAAACGGACACTTGCTCTGTTGTTGTAGACTAAAAATAGGTTTGAATTAATCTCATTTGAATTAATCTCAATAGCTTGATTGAAATCATCAATTGCTTGTTGGATCTTGCCCTGTCTCAGGTAAACAAGTCCTCGATTATTATAAGCCATGGACAAGTTGGGATTAATCTCAATTGCTTGGTTTAAGTTAGCAATTGCTGGTTGAATATTTCCCTGTTGTAGATGAGCAAATCCTCTACCATTATAGGCTACAGCTAAGTTTGGCTCAAGCTCAATGGCTTGATTAAAATCAGCAATCGCTTTTTGAATATCTCCATTGTTTAGATAAGCCCTGCCTCTTTTATAGTAATATTCAGCTTGGTCAGGGTTAATCTCAATAGCTTGATTAAAATCAGCAATAGCTTGTTGAATATTTCCCTGTTGCAAATGGGCAAGTGCCCGATTGTTGAAAACCAGAGCTAAGTTTGGATTTATATCAATTGCCTTATTAAAATCCGCGATCGCGCCTTCCAAGTCTCCCATTTGCAGGTGGGCAAACCCGCGATTGTTATAGGCTGGAGCAAAGTTTGAGTTGATTTCTATTGCTTGATTGAAATCATTAAGCGCTTGCTGAAATTCTCCCTGTAAGGTATAGGTTTGCCCTCGCATGGAGTAAGCTGAGGCAGAATTTGGATCAATTTGAATCGCCTGATTGAAGTCCTCAATTGCTCCTTTTAAGTCTCCTGTTTCTAATTTTTGTACTCCTTGCTGAACAAAATCCTCTGCAGTGGTTTGGGCAATGTAACTGTCAGTTGTGATAGCACGGGTTTGGGATAATTGGATTGCACTAGCTGCAACTGGATTGATAAAAATGGCAGATAAACCCAACAGGTAAATCGTGCGGCGAATAATTTCCGTAATCCGGACAACATTTTGCCTGTGTTGCTGGTTTAATACTTGTTTTAGATGATTAAGTTGGATAGACATTATTTCCTCCCTAATGAATGTAGAGACAGCAATATCCTATTTATTAACGTCAAAAGCATCAGTCACATCAATGGATAAGTAGCAACCTCGCTCGATACAGTAATTAATGTAGTGACTTATTACTGATCTCTCATCTCTCTTCTGGTAGGTATGTCAGTAACTATTAGTCGTTCCTAATTTCAAGTAGTTTTTATTGATAAAAAATCTCAATTTTTATCTACAGTTGACAATTTATGTTGATAGTTAACTTATCAACTCATATCTTTTATAGAACTAGCTCCTTGTAGCGATGTGACAAAATAATCACTACCCCATTATTTTTCTACCGTTTGTTAGAGGGAAAAATGATGTCTCTTTCCTATAATCAGAAGTGCTGATACCTTAACTGTGAGTTGGAAACCTGATGTTGCAGAAGAATAGCGTTGATTTATGGGTTTGTAGTGGGTGATGCTAGGATTTTTAGCGCTGAAGCGCAACTACGAACTTAGGTTAGTCCATAACATTCGTGTTAGGGTTGGATTATGGCTTATGGATTCCGGTGAGTTAATTAAAAAATTATGAAATCAGCCAATAAAATTATCATAGGCTTTCTCTTAGTCGTCATCCTCGGCTTACCCTTCTCGCACACCTTGGTTCACATTCTTACTGAAGCCTGGTGGTTTGATGCGGTGAACTTTTCAGATGTTTTCTGGACGCGGATCACCTGGAAAATTATGGCTTGGGTGGGGACGTTTATTATTTACGGACTATTCTTATGGTTTAACTATTGGATGGCGCAGCGTCTAACTCGCGATCGCGCGTTTCGTTTCCTAGACGCCAGCGATTTAGCTCCCTATACCGATACGATCGCCAATTCCGCCGTCTTAGTGGTAATCTTCCTGATTAGTTTAGCCGCCGCCACAACCAGTGCATCGGCTTGGGAGACGATATTAAAATATCTGAATGCCACTGATTTTAATCTGACTGACCCAATTTATCAACAGGATATTGGGTTTTACCTGTTTCAGTTTCCGTTCTATGAGGGGTTAAAAGATTGGGTATTGACTCTCTTGGGCTGGGGGTTTGTTCTAGCTGTTGCGGTTTATGTGTTAAAAGGCAAAATAAGGTTAGATCGCTACTGGCAACATTTCCTAACCAAAGATGTGAAAACCCATCTCAGTCTACTGTTAGCGGGAATTGCTTTAGTGATCGCGATCGGCTTTTGGTTAGAACGCTATGAATTACTCTACACAAACGATGGTGTAGTCTATGGCGCAGGGTACACCGATGCTCATGCTCAACGTCTGGCATTCTGGATTATGAGCATTGTATCACTCGTGCTGGGCTTGTCATTTATCCTGGCGATTTGGCAAAACAACATTACCTTACCCACCTATGGAATCGGGATTTATCTGATTGCTTTTCTGGTTTTCAGTGGTCTTTTTCCCTGGTTTCAACAACGATTTATTGTCGAACCCAATGAACTAGAAAAAGAAAAGCCTTACATTGAACATAATATCGCCTATACGCGCAAAGCTTATGATTTAGATGAAGTCCCCACTCAGGACTATCCAGCAGAAGAACAATTAAGTCGCCAAGCGTTGCAAGAAAATCAATCCACGATTCGTAATATTCGCTTGTGGGATTATCGACCATTATTAAGTACCTATCGCCAACTGCAAGAAATTCGCCTTTACTATCGATTTAAAGATGTCGATGTTGATCGCTATACCATTGACGAGAATTACAGACAGGTGATGCTTTCACCCAGGGAATTAGTGTATTCCCAAGTCCCCGATCGCGCTCAGACTTGGGTCAACGAACGGCTAAAATATACCCATGGCTATGGTCTGGTGATGAGTCCGGTTAATATAGTGACAGAGGATGGCTTACCCGAACTGTTTATCAAAGATATTCCGCCTATCTCCCAAGTCGATCTGCAAGTGGATGAATCCGCCATTTACTACGGCGAAGAAACCGATACCTATATCTTTACCGGGACAACTACCGAAGAATTTGACTATCCCCGTGGCGATGAAAATGCCTTCACCACCTACGCCGGGAAAGGTGGTGTACCCATCCCTTCTCTCTGGCAAAGATTGGCGTATGCTTATGATTTAGGCGATCTCAAGATTTTAATCTCCAATTACTTTATCAACACCTCCCACATTCATTACCATCGTCAGATTCAGGAACGAGTAAACCAAGTTGCACCCTTTTTACGGTTCGATAAAGACCCCTACATTACCCTAATTAACGGCAGATTGCAGTGGATTATTGATGCCTATACGATCAGCGATCGCTATCCCTATTCTGAACCTGTTTCTCAAAGTAATAATGCCAGCGCGATCGTCCAAGGCGGCGATATCGCCCAAATGTCTCAAGGCGATATTAATTATATTCGCAACTCGGTTAAAGTTGTCGTGGATGCGTTTAATGGTACTATGCAGTTTTTAGTCGTTGATGAAGATGACCCGGTACTGCAAACCTATCGCAAAATATTCCCCACCTTATTTACCGCCAACGACGCGATTCCTACCGATGTAAAAGCCCATTTTCGCTATCCCCTGGATCTGTTTACTATTCAGGCGCAGATGTATCTGTCCTACCACATGAATAATCCCCAAGTCTTTTACAATCGGGAGGATTTGTGGCGTTTCCCCACGGAAATTTATGAAGGGAATGAGCAGATCATGCAACCTTACTATGTGATCATGCGCTTACCCGAAGCGTCGAGTGAAGAATTTATTCTGATTCTACCCTTTACGCCCGTCAATAAAGATAATATGATTGCGTGGATGGCAGCGCGTTCTGATGGGGAAAACTACGGCAAATTGCTCTTGTACGAATTCCCGAAACAAGAACTCGTCTATGGTCCTTCCCAAATTGAAGCTCGCATTGACCAAAATCCGCAAATTTCTCAACAATTAACCTTATGGAGTCAGGAAGGTTCGCGAGTGATTCGTGGCGATTTATTAGTGATTCCCATTGATCAATCATTACTGTATGTCGAACCCGTTTATCTGCGAGCTGAACAAGGGGAACTTCCAGAATTGAAGCGGGTGATTGTGGCTTACGCTAAAGAAGTGGTGATGGAAGAAACCTTGGAGGAAGCCTTAGCGGCTATCTTTGGTGCAACCCAACCAGAGGTGCAACAACCGACTCCGACTCCACCCTCTACTCCACCCAAAGAAGGAGTGTCCAAACTCGCCCAATCCGCCTTGGAAACCTATCAAAAAGCACAGGAAGCCATGCGTCAAGGGAATTGGCAAAAATATGGTCAATATCAACAAGAACTGGAGAGCATCTTACAGCAATTGAACCAAACCCCAAAATCTGCACCCAATCTGAGAAAGTCAGCAGACGACCAAAATTAAACCTTACGTAGGGGCGAAGCCTTCGCCCCCATAGTTTTCGGATTAACTGCCAAATTTTTATCATGAAGGCTTCACCCAAAAGCCTTACACAAGATATGACTTTAGCAAGATGAAGCGTATTGAAATAATGGTGATCATAAAAATACTCGGCAAACTATGATGTTAGATATTTTATGAGTAGGAATAAAATAAATTTAAAACACCAATCAATTTTAATGAGTGCTGTCTTGGCGCTATCCTTCACCACCGCAGCGGCTGGGGAAGCCCAGAGTACCTCTGTAACCACTCCGGAGAACTCTGAAACCTCACAACCTCAACCCCAGACAATTAGCCAAAATCCAGATGAACCCAGGCAAATTCAAGTCTTTTTACCCAAGCCTTCCGCCGACAATCAAACCTTAGGGTACGTTGAACCCGTTACCCGCACTACATCCCGCGTCGATGTTGCTGAATTTGCAATTGAGCAAGTCGTTCAAGGACCTACATCCGCCGAACAAGAGGAAGGATTTGCTGACTTGATTGACTTCCGAGGCGAATCGACCTGTGGTGAAAACTTTACTGTTGATATCTCCAATGGAATTGCCCAACTCAAATTTTGTCGCACCGTCTATACGGCTGGACTTGGCGAAGATGCGGGAATCCAAAAAGCAGTTACCAATACACTCAAACAGTTTAATAGTGTTGACCAAGTGGTTATTCTCGACAAAAACGGCGACTGCTTTAAAGATATGAGTGGTAGAAATGCCTGCTTGAATTCCATTGAAGGTGTTGTGTGGCGACCTGTTCCTGGGACTACAGCCGAGTCTGGGGGTGAATTAGGTCAGGTCGATACTCAACCTTGGGAAGTCGGAATTAATACCATTAGTCGTAATGGAAATGCGATTAACTTCGATGTGAATGCCAATGGCAAATATGTCCGATATTCAGGAAATTGCCAACGTGAGTTGTTATCGCGAATTAAAATTGGCGATGTGCAAAATGGTCAAGTAACGGATACTATTTCCGTAGATGAAAACTATTTCAAAGCGGATCGATTTCAAGAACCTTTATTAGACTATGCTTGTAGTGCAGCACGGCAGAAATAACTAACCAGTTAACAAGCTCCCTAAAAGCAGCTACATTAGGTTCCTTATAGCCTTCTGCCCTCTGCCTTCGGACTTCTGCCTTCTGAGGGAAGGAGATAGGGCGGGTTTAGCTGCATCTGGGTAAGGTAAGCAACGATAATGGTGAAACCCGCCCCGAAAAACCAGGTTCCCTTGAGCAAAACGAAGGGTTCACCTAGACAATTTTTTCGATTCCCGAAATGGTTAAACACCAGTAATAGGAGTTTGCCACCCTCGCAAATAATAGTAAATCGAGGCTAAAAACTCTTCCACAATTCGCGTTGTAACCGTCAGCGCTTCTACCGAGGGGATAAAGGATTCAACTCGCAGGGGGACGCTGGGTGTTGCTCCCGGTTGAAAGGTAAAGAAACCCGTTGGTTTAGCCACAACATTCGTTAAACCAACATTGCTAAAGGTTTGCTGGGCGCGACGGCTGTTATAGGCTGAAGAAACCAAGAAAATGCGATTGTCCGCTAATCCGCGATCGCGTAAAATATCATCAACGGCTTCGGCGCTGCTACGGAGATCAGTCCCGGTGGGTTCGACCACAATCCGGGTTTGGGGAACTCCTAACTGAACCAGTAAGGTTTGGATATCATTGGCTTCGACCACTTGGTCTTCATTTCCTTCCAGATTCGGTCGAGGACCGGCACTAACCACGACTAAGGGGTTATTCCCCGATTGGCGATACAGTTGAGCCGCATACAGAATGCGATCGCCGGTATCGGTGAGTTGAATTTGAGTGCGAGGCGGTTCATCGGGTTGGGTGGTTCCTTGTCCGAGTACCACAACCGCTGCGGCGGTTTGCGTCGCCGCCGCTTCCGGGGTGACGACTTGTTGTTCAGTCGTCGCCGCCAACAGGTTGGAGAAAAAGGGCGTGCTGGTGAGGAGTAAAATCAGTAACGCTGCCAAAACCTGGTTCTTTGACTTCTCCAACCCTTGGCGCAGGGCAAAACTCAACAGCACGATGGAAGCACCAACAGGCTTCAAGGGAAATGAGAGAACATTCCAAATCGTTGATACCAGGTCATTGTTGGGAGAGAAAAACGCCACAACAATGAAGCCAAACAGAAATAAACCCCCAAGCAAGGTAAAATACTCCTTGGGGATAACCTTCTTAAACAGGTTATAGAGAATAACGGCAATCAGCAGCCAGAGTAGGACTCGAGTCAGTAGTAAAAACATTGTGTTTTGATGGTGTAACGTTTTGATGGTGAGCGAGGAATTTTTACGGGTTAGTTGGCTCCTCAAAATAACAATTAACAAGTTAGGGGCGATGGGGATTAGATTTTGTGTAACGTATCACCTGGGTAGAGCCACAGTTGAAATTCCCCTAACACGGGCATTATACTCGGCATTGCCCACCAGTATGAGGGAAATCAGGGAGAGGGGGATAGAGACGATAGGACAGAAGCAGGTTTGAGCAAAATTACTATTCAGGCACAGACAAAGAGGGAAAATATTTGTAAAGTGAGTCTATAAAACATAACAGGGGCAGTTTGAGTGTGTCGCAAGTCCAACCGGAAATTCTAGTCACTGGCGGAGCTGGATACATTGGCTCTCACACAGCATTAGCCTTACAACGGGCAGGTTATCATGTCGTTGTTCTGGATAACCTAGTGTGTGGACATCGAGAGTTCGTCGAAGAGATCCTGAAAGTGGAACTGGTGATCGGGGATGTGGGCGATCGCACTCTGTTAGACCACCTCTTCGCTACCCGTAACATTGCGGCGGTACTCCACTTTGCTGCCTATATTGCCGTGGGTGAGTCGGTTACCTACCCTGCCAAATACTACCGCAATAACGTCAGTGGTACGCTGACCCTCTTAGAAGCCATGGTCGCTGCTAATGTGAAAACCTTAGTGTTTCCCTCTACCTGTGCGGTCTACGGGATGCCTCAGCGAGTGCCAATGACCGAAGATCATCCGCAAAATCCGATTAATCCTTATGCCACGAGTAAATGGATGATGGAGCGGATGCTAGCGGACTTTGATCGCGCATACAATTTACGTTCCATCGTCTTTCGCTTCTTCAACGCAGCTGGGGCGAATCCCGAAGGACTACTGGGTGAAGACCATTATCCAGAAACCCATCTGATTCCCTTAGTCCTGTGGACCGCATTAGGCAAACGGGACTCCATTGCCATTTGGGGAACCGACTACACCACCCCCGACGGAACCTGCTTGCGCGATTATATTCACGTCAGTGACTTGGCAGATGCCCATATCCTCGGGCTAGAGTATTTGTTAGGTGGCGGCAAAAGTGAAATCTTTAATTTAGGCAGTGGTAACGGGTTCTCTGTGCGACAGGTGATTGACACAGCCAAGCAAGTCACCCAGAAACCGATTAAAATCGTTGAGTGCGATCGCCGCCCTGGTGATGCACCGATTTTGGTGGGTAGTAGTGACAAAGCGAGGAAAATTTTGGGTTGGTCTGCCAAATACCCGGAACTCAGTAAAATTATCAGCGATGCTTGGCAGTGGCATCAACGGCGTCATCATTAGTTTAGTTCACGAAACTGGGAGTTCACATAAGTTTTTTGAAGCAGTGAAACAATTATCGGTGAATAGACACACCCAGACCGAAAAGGCTAAAAGCAACCTCAACTCTACCAACAAAGGGATTCTTGCCCTGGAATCTCGACTCAGCCGTTTGGAATCCATTGTGGGGCAAATTGGTGAGGCGGTGCTTGCCACAACTGAGACGGTTGAGAGTCTAGGAAAACGAGTTGATGCCTTAGCTGTGCAGGTTCAACACCAAGGGCATCAAGTTCAACAACAAGGCTACCAACTCTTCGCCTTGAGTGATGCGGTGCAAACCTTAGCCGAAAATCAAAATGAGTCACTCGCAGAACTAGGAGAACTTACGGAAACACTTCAACGCCTTGCTACTGCCATCGAAGCCCAGCAGAAGTCAGTAAGCTAGGAGTAGCATTAAAATGTTGGACGGCTGATTCCTAAATGAACCCAAGAACATTCATGTATCGTCCCCGGCGAGAAGTCCTGCGGCTAAGTGTCACGGCTGTGATTAGCTTATTCGCGGTAAGCTGTGGTCAGAGCCGAGTTGCCCAGTGTAACCAAATGATTCAAGTGGCGAATCAGGCGGTCAGTGACGCCAAAGTTGTTACCCATGGTCTGCAAGAGGACAATCCGCAAGCTGAGACAATGCGACAAGCGGCGGCGGTGATGGATAAGGCAGCTACAGAAATGAACGCGATCGAAGTAACCGACGAGACGCTACAAGACTATCAAGACAGTTTTGCTAACATGTATCGCGATATGAGTCAAGCGATGCGTGATTTCGCCGTGGCGTTTGAGCAGAAAGACCGTCAAGCGGCGGAAGCGGCACAGATGAAATTGCAACAAGCCACGACTCCAGAAAAGCAATTAGTGGATGACCTGAATGCTTATTGCTCGGGTCAATAGTGAGATGGGGGAGATAGGGGAGATGGGGGAGATGGGGGAGATGGAGAAGCCGAGGATCATGTAGAGACGTGCCATGGCACGTCTGGGAGCTGGGGGACAATAAATGAAATTACAGCTTATCTGAGCAGTATTGGATTGGGGGATAACTATTCTTGAAGTATGCCTTGGTGCATGAGTGGCTGACTCCCAACGCAACGGGTGGTTCGGAACTGGTGGTTCGAGAAATCCTCAAGTCCGTTGAGGCGGATTTGTATGCCTTGATTGATTTTGAATCAACCAATCCCCAAAGTTATTTGTTTGGACGCTCGATTGGCACGACTTTTTTACAGCATTTTCCGTTGGCGAGTAAGGGGGTGCAGAAGTATTTACCCCTGCTGCCCTTAGCGATTGAACAGCTAGACTTGCGGGATTACGATGTGATCCTCTCCTCCTCCCATGCTGTGGCTAAAGGTGTCCTTACTCGTCCGCAGCAGTTGCACATCTGTTACTGCCATACACCGATGCGCTACGCTTGGGATTTGACCTTCGATTACCTCCGCAACAGCAAGATGGGGCGGGGAGTACCGGGGTTACTCACCCGGTATCTGCTGCATCGGTTGCGCCAATGGGATGTGATCTCCGCCAATCGAGTGGATTATTTTATTGCCAACTCTCGCCATACCGCACAACGGATCTGGCGTTGTTACAGGCGAGAGGCAGAGGTGATTTATCCGCCAGTTCATCTTGAACGGTTTTCGTTCCAGGCGCAAAAGTCGGATTTTTACCTGACGGTTTCGCGATTGGTGAGTTATAAGCAAGTGTCTGTCATCGTGGAGGCATTCAATCGATTGGGATATCCTTTGGTCGTCATTGGTGATGGACCGCAATTGCAGGCGCTGCGGGATCAGGCTCAACCCAATGTGCAGGTGCTGGGCTTTTGTCCTGATCAGGTGGTCGAGGAGTATATGGCACAGGCAAAGGCATTTGTTTATGCTGCCTGTGAAGATTTTGGCATTGCCTTGGTGGAAGCACAAGCCTGTGGTACACCTGTGATTGCCTATGGTGCGGGGGGGGCGTTGGAAACCGTTCGAGATATCCGGAAACATCCGGATAAGGGTACGGGTCTGTTTTTTCTAGACCAAAGTCCCCAGGCTTTGATGGAGGCGGTGGAAGCCTTTGAAGCCCAAGCCACTGCTTTTAGTCCCGAACAGATACAATTCAACGCGGCTCAATTTGCGCCAACTGTGTTTAGCGATCGCTACTTGACGTTTCTGGACGGCTGTTATCGAGACCACCTGTCGCGATGAATGAGTATAAATTCCAGTTTCCTGGTCGCTAGTGCCGTAGCTAACCGCTTCTGGCTTTATGATCGTGACGTGTGGTGTGAAGTGAAGGAGTAAGATGACTGCCCAAAGCCAACTTATCTCCGTCAAGACGTTGCGAGCGTTCGTGAAGCGTGGTATCCAGCCCCGCGCTCCACGCCGCAGACCCAAAGGTCTGTCTCGATATCGCTTAGACGGAATTTTTGCCAAGCGGCTGTTTGATGTCGTGTTTTCCCTATCGGTTCTCACGTTGTTTTTCCCGATTTACCTGATCTTAGCGGTCTTAATCGCTATCAGTTCACCGGGTCCCATTTTTTATATCCAGGAGCGAATCGGTAAAGATTATCAACCGTTTCGATGCATTAAATTTAGAACCATGGTGGAAAATGCCGATGAACTATTGCTAGAAATGATGACCGAATCAACCTCTATTCGTTGTGAGTTTGAAGAAAATTTCAAGCTCAAGGAAGACCCTAGGGTGACCTGGATTGGTAAATTCTTGCGATATACGAGCCTGGATGAGTTTCCGCAATTTTGGAATGTTTTGAAAGGAGATATGAGTGTGGTCGGTCCTCGCCCCTTAGTCCCGGAAGAAATGCATAAGTACGGGCGTTACATGGATAAAATCTTGACCATTAAACCGGGCATTACTGGACTATGGCAAGTGTCAGGGCGCAATGACATTCCCTATAACCGTCGGGTGCAAATCGATGTTTATTACGTGAATTTTCAAAATTTTTGGCTTGACTTATGGCTGATATTGAAGACAATTGGCGTAATGATTGCCCCAAAGAATAATGGGGCTTACTGATCAGTTAATCCTGGGGAGCATGGGAGGATTAATTCGGAATTAAACCTCTCGGCTCAAACCCAGTCCATGAGTGTAGCATTGTGATGACTTCAGCGTTCAATGCTGACGTTCTCTATCGCTATTGACGGGGAAAGTTGGGAATAGGCGATCGGCGTTTAAACCTCAAACCAGGGAGGCGACTATTCTAGACAGACTATTCTAGACAGGACTTCCCTGAGTTTTGACTGAACGACGGTGATACAATCGGGCAAGAGAGATCATCGAACTCCGACATGGTAGGCTTGATAGGTCATGAGTCAAGAGCAAGTTGATCAATGCTGGGAATTTTAGGATAATCTAAGGAATCATTTCCCTGATCCCAAGATCCAGTCGGGACATTAACACTCTTGTCAAGCACTGTTGCCCATACGCATCACAGGACGATTCAAGGATGACGCAACCCAAACGAGCGCTGATTACAGGCATAACTGGTCAAGACGGTTCCTATTTGAGTGAGTTATTACTGGACAAAGGCTACGAAGTTCACGGGATTGTCCGGCGGACTTCTACCTTTAACACCGATCGCATTGACCATATCTATGTTGATCCTCACAATCAAGTTGCCCGATTATTTCTACACTACGGGGACTTGACCGATGGCGTAACCTTGCGCCGCATTCTGGAGGAAGTCAGACCCAAAGAAATTTACAATTTGGGCGCTCAATCTCACGTTCGCGTCAGTTTTGACTGTCCCGAATATACGGTGGATGCCGTGGGAATGGGAACCCTGCGCCTGTTGGAAGCGATTCGGGATTATCGTAATCGCACGGGTATTGATGTGCGTTTCTATCAGGCGGGTTCGTCGGAAATGTTTGGTAAAGTCCAGGAAGTCCCCCAAAAGGAAACCACTCCCTTTTATCCCCGTAGTCCTTATGCTTGTGCCAAGGTGTATTCCCATTGGCAAACGGTGAATTATCGCGAGTCTTACGAGATATTTGGTTGCAATGGTATCTTGTTTAACCATGAATCGCCGCGTCGGGGAGAAACCTTTGTCACCCGTAAGATTACTCGGGCGATCGCCCGGATTGTCTCTGGACAGCAGAAAAAACTCTATCTGGGGAATCTAGACGCCAAGCGAGACTGGGGCTATGCTAAAGACTATGTTCAAGCCATGTGGCTGATGCTGCAACAAGACGAACCCGACGATTACGTCGTCGCCACAGGTGAAACTCACTCAATTCGCGAATTCCTAGATATTGCCTTTAAATGTGTCAATTTGAATTGGCAAGACTATGTAGAGTTTGACCCCCGTTATCTACGTCCAGCGGAAGTGGAATTACTGATTGGTGACCCCGCAAAAGCTAAGGAAAAGTTAAATTGGCAACCCTCTTTATCCTTTGAACAGTTAGTCGCCTTAATGGTAGAAGCTGATTTACGAACCTTCGGCAAGTCATCCTCTAACAGTGAAGGATCACAACTGTTTGAAAAATACAAGGAAAATACTTACGAACATTCCCGGTATCACGCCCCTGTTGATTGAGAAAAGGTCAAAAGTACGCATTCTTAAGGGCGGATGCGAGTCAATCTGAGGAGACGGTAGCCAATAACCTATCAAGACTATCCGCCCTGGAATTACCCATTATTCAGTGTTTTCATGTATCTAATATTATCATGAACAAGGACTCAAAAATTTATGTAGCCGGTCATCGCGGCTTAGTGGGTAGCGCCATTGTTAGATGTTTACGCGATAACGGGTATACCAATCTTATCCTCAAAACCAGCCAAGAGGTGGATTTAAGACGCCAACAAGCTGTCGAGGATTTCTTTGCGGCTGAACGCCCGGAGTATGTGTTGATCGCAGCGGCAAAAGTGGGGGGGATTAATGCTAACAATACCTACCGGGCTGAGTTTCTCTATGACAACTTAATGATCGAGTCGAATATTATTCACAGCGCCTATTTGTCTGGTGTGGAAAAATTGTTATTTCTCGGCTCATCCTGTATCTATCCCAAACTCTGTCCCCAGCCGATGCAGGAAGAAAACCTACTCAGTGGGTATCTGGAACCGACGAATGAACCTTATGCGATCGCCAAAATTGCCGGACTGAAACTTTGCGAAAATTATTGTCGGCAATATGGGGTGAATTTCATCTCAGCTATGCCCACGAATCTCTATGGTCCTAATGATAATTTCAATTTAGCCAATTCCCACGTTCTCCCCGCCCTGTTGCGAAAAACCCATGAAGCTAAAATTAACAATGCTGAGGCTGTGGAAATTTGGGGAACGGGTTCGCCACTGCGGGAATTTTTATACGTGGATGACTTAGCTGATGCCTTAGTTTTCCTGATGAATCACTATAACGATGTCCAATTCGTGAATGTGGGGACAGGGGAAGAGGTTTCGATTAAAGACTTGGCGCTGTTAATTAAAGCGGTGGTTGGTTATGAGGGTGAGTTAAAATTTGATTCCTCTAAACCCGATGGCACACCGCGTAAACTGTTAGATACCTCAAAAATTAATGCCGCTGGTTGGCAACCCAACATTTCGTTAAAGAAAGGTTTAGAATTGACCTATCAATGGTTTGTCGAGAACTATGAGAGTATTAAAGGAAAATAGTCTGACCGATGAACTTTAATTGTCTGTTCTCTGGCAAATGACAACGAATTCATAATCAGGCGTCTAAATCAGGTGTGCCAAAATCTCTCTATACTCCTTTTCGTTCAGAGGGGTTAACTGCTTCTTTTCCACCCAAAATAGGCAGTAATCACAATAACCATTTTCCGGTTTGAGAACTTCGGCTTTGACCATATCATGTTCTCTCTGTGGACTGCCATCGGCATTTTTGAGCGCCGTATATTCTGGGTTAACTTCGTGAATCAATAAGAACTCTTTGAGACGATCAATACTACCCCGATATCGAACGATTGTCCCTGGCAGTATCTGAGAACTGGTTTGCTGTCTAATTTTTAAACCCTTTCTGGAAACCGCGTTGAACATTAATCCTCCTTGACAACAATGTAGGATAATCCCCAGCTACTCGGTGCTTTTTTGATCGAGTAGTTAGGGCTTGCTGCATGAATGTGGAAGCTAGATCGGATTTTGCGGTAAGTACCTGGACATAAATTTTGTCGGGCAGAGTTAATTTTTCCAACGTTCAAAAAAAATGATCGCCTCTACTGTCTCTGAGCGGCGATCGCTAATTTGGTTCCCTCAATTTGACGCAACCGATCCATCACGCTCACCACCCGACCATGATCGACTTTTTCATCAGCATTGACAATAACAAGGGATTCACTATTCGGCACAACTAAAGCGCGAACAGCTTCTTCAAGCGCCTCTAATTCAATCGGCTGGCGATTCAGGGCAATTTTTCCATCCGGCTGAATCGTAACCGTAATTTCAGTACTCGGCTGATTTTGGGCAGTTGTAGCATTCGGTAAATTCACCGACAACCCTTCTGAACGGGTCAAATATAGCGTCGAAATAATGAAAAATGCCAAAATCGAGAAAATCACATCGATCATCGGCACGATGTTAATTTCCCCTGGCTTCTCTGACTCATCGGGAAGCCGCATAAACCTCTCTCCTTTGCTCATATTGACGACGATAAAGCAGTTCTAACTGACCGCCATACTCCTGAATCAACGCCAGTTGTCGCTGATAAAAGCTTCGGAAAATATTGGCGAAAAAGAGGGTGAAAATTGCCACAACCAACCCCATGACGGTTGACACCAAAGCTTCGGAAATTCCCCCCGTGACTCCCGTCGTGCGGGTTCCGCCAACATCACCAATATTTAGGGAAGAAAACGCTGTGATCAAGCCCAAAATCGTTCCCAAAAGACCGAGGAGAGGAGAAATGCCGACAATCGTATCAAATACGGTATTAAATCGCTTCAACGTTGGCAATTCTGCCTGAGCTGCACTCTCTAAAGCCAGACGGAATTCCTCCGGGTTGGGGTTATCAAGCTCTAACGCTTCCAGAAAAATCTTGGCAATCGGCAAATCAGCATTCTGCTGTAGATAGTTGATCGCCACGTCTGGCTTTTCTCGGTAAAGCTTCAGAACATCTCTCACAACTCGGCGTTGCCGACGAGTAACCCGAAACCAAAAAAACAATCGCTCTACAATCAGGGTGACTGCCGCTAGGGAAAACAGGAGTAGGGGCCAAGCGACGATTCCGCCTGCCTGGAAAAATGGAATAATGGGCATAGCCTCTCTTGCAATTATGATTCAATAAGCTCAGCCAGCTTTCCGGCGTACCGTGGGCGTACAAGCTGATAATTATTTTCAATAGATGTATTGCTAAATGGGTTTCCTTGTCAAGTATCTCTGTGCAAAAAATCTGACCTTTAAGGGGTGGTGATCAAATGTCCACAAAGACTTTAAAGGCTAAAACTGCCGATATCCGTGCTTTTCAGCCACCTTGACACCATAGTATTGATGGCAACTGGATCAACAAGATTTGACTTGATCGGCGTACCCAAGCCGTATTTTAATAAAAAATATTTTAGCTAAGGACAGGAGATGCTAAAGAGCCAAATTTGACAGCTAGTCGGGATAGTGCTAAAGACTTCATTTGCAGCAACCCAAGATACTGCCAAGGACGTGAAACTCGTTGGATCTGTTGAGCCATTGAGCGATCACATCTTGGCGCGGGCAGAGTCATGGTGTTTCATTTAAGGCGAATCCAGAAATCATCACAACGCTCTACGAATAGCTAAAAAGTCAAAGCCTGACAAGTGCTAATGACTGGAATGGTGATATAGTTAAAACCGGAACTCGGTTCTAACGGGGAACAGCCGTTAGAGGTAACGGGGAAAGTTCGGTGTAAATCCGGCGCTGTCCCGCAACTGTGATGAGACTGATGTCTCTGAGTCAGGATGCCCGCCGATGTTGGTTGAACTGTAATTCTATCTGCGAGGTACAGAGGATGGTCAATGTATTTTTTCCCCGTTCAATAACTCTCTCGAATAATTTTGCCGCTACATCTCTAGCGTTGCTGGTTTTGACTCGCTGGTTTTGACTCGCTGGTTTTGACGTAGAGTAGAACGCTCTCGTCAGCCTTCACCAAACTTTTTTCATTCAATTAGTTGTTTTGGGCAACAGTTACGTTGTTGCTTAGGATAATTTCTTTGTTATGGCGACGGCAAGGCGTCATAAAGGGACGAATTGTAGTCGTGAGTAACGCATCTGGACACCCTTTTCAGGCATTTTGCGAGGTTTCAGTGGATAGCAGTTGTTTGTTTTCCCCCCAGAATGTGGGGATGTTGGGCGGGAGTTTGACAGGATTGATAACGGTAGTGATGATCGCTTCTACCCCAAGTGCGATCGCCCCTAAAGCACGGCAATATACTGATGAAGTGTTGTTAGATCTGACTTGGCAATCTAAGTTAGGAAATAGCGACGACTCTTTGCTAACCAGCCGCGTCTATACCGACTTTCTCAACTATAACTTCGATAATCCCGACCCAAATACCTTCGGGACTCGAGATGAAGTGAACCGTAGGGCTATAGGAGTTCAGGTACAGCATAACTGGCAAGTGGCGAAGAACCAAACACTCACCTATGGCGCCGATTACCGCAACACGCGATCGCGCAATACCACCTTCAGTTACACTACTAACAGTACCCAAGTGAACTACGATGGCGACATCAGCCAAGGCGCACTTTTCGCTCGCTATGAGGTTAACTTTACCCCCAGTTTCAGCGTCAACTTGGGGGTGCGACAAGATTTCAATAGCCTAGTGAATGGCTCATTTACCTCTCCAGCAACCTGGATAATTTATTTGACGAACAATATGAGCAATTTCCCGGTTTTCCTGCCGTGGGACGCAGTTTTCGGCTGGGTATTAGTGCCACATTTTAACTGACGAGGGGTTTGGGGAGCTATAAGTCTCACGCCATAATCTTTGACGCAAGCGTCGAGATGCCTTCACTCCCCAAGTCTATTTTGGGGTTCGATACACCCAAAATAGACATTTACTGTAACTTGTTCTTTGCA